>JAJYDH010000323.1 GCA_021777685.1 Planctomycetota bacterium
ACCCCAAGTAACCCGGCCCGACGTCGCCGAGGCCGGCCGAGCACGACTTGCAGTAGCGTTGCTTGCGGCCCTCGTCGGTGAAACGGTGGCCGACGCGGACGCCCCTGCTGCACGAGGGGCAGTAGAGCATCACGTTCGAGGCGTCCACCGGCATCTCCTTCGAGAGCCGGCCGCCCTGCTGATTCTTGGCGCTGGGCTTGAGGTGCTTGTAGACCCGGTTGACGCCCTCGACGACGATCTTGTTCTTCTGGGGGAGGACGCGGAGCACCTTGGCGATCGTCCGGGCGGAGGCGGTGCCCTTGTCGTCGCCGGTGATCACCTCGACCTGGTCGTCTTTGCGAATGTGCATGGCGAGGCTCGCTGCGGGGGACGCGTGAAGGCCGGGCTCAGACCACCTCGGAGGCCAGGCTGATGATCTTCATGAACTGGCGGTCGCGGAGCTCTCGGGCGATCGCGCCGAAGATCCGGGTGCCGCGGGGATTCTTGTCGTTGTCGATCAGGACGACGGCGTTGCGGTCGAACTTGACGTAAGAGCCGTCGGCCCGGCGGGTCGAACTCCGGACGCGGACGACGACGCAACGCACCACGTCGCCGGCCTTGACGTCGCCGCCGGGGCTGGCCTTCTTGACGCTGGCGATGATGACGTCGCCGAGACCGGCCACGCGCCTCTTGTAGTGGGAGGCGCTGCCGCCGAGGACCTTGAAGCACATGACTTCCTTGGCCCCGGTATTGTCGGCCACGTCGAGCCGAGTTTGCATCTGGATCATGGGACACCTGGCGAAACGTGGTCAAAAATCACGGGACAGGGTTCGTCTCGGCGACAGGGTCGATCAGGACTGGCCGGCGACCTGAACGGCCTCGCCTTCGCCGGCGAGGGCCTGCTGGGCGCCCGGTCGGACGATCCGGACGATCCGCCACCGCTTGAGCTTGGACAGGGGGCGAGTTTCCATGATCTCGACGATGTCGCCGACGTGCGTGGCGTTGGCCTCGTCGTGGGCGTGGCAGACGGTCCGTCGCTTCAGGAACTTGCCGTACTTGGGGTGCGGGACGAGGCGCTCGACCTCGACCCGTCGGGTCTTGTTCATCTTGTCGGAGGTCACGGTGCCGATCTCCGTCTTGCGACGGGTCCGGACCGCTGTCTCGGGGGTGGGCGTCGGCTGGCTCATCGCTTGGCACCGGGGAGGAGATTAGGGGGTCGGGGCGGCGGCCGCCCGTTCCCGATCGATTTCGCGGAGGCGCAGGATCGTCTTGATCCGGGCGATCTCCCGCTTGGCCTTGATGATCTCGCTGGGGGCCTCCAGGCGTTCGGTCTCGCTCTGGAGCCGGAGGCGGAACAGGTTCGTCTGGGTCTCGCGGAGCAGCAGGTCGAGCTGCTCCTCGGTCTGCTCGCGAAGTTCGGATGGCTTGCTCATGTCGTCTTCCTTCGTGGTCCGACCGATCCGGCTCAGAGCGTCGGCCGGCGGCTGACGAACCGACAGCGGACGGGCAACTTGTAGGCGACTCGGGCGAAGGTGGCGCGGGCGACTTCCTCGCTGACGCCGCCGAGTTCGAACAACACGGTGCCGGGCTTGACGACGGCCGCCCAGTATTCGACCTCCCCCTTGCCCTTGCCCATTCGGGTCTCGGCGGGGATGGAGGTCACGCTCTTGTGCGGGAAGATCCGGATGTAGAGCTTGCCGCCGCCCTTGATGGACTGGCTGCCCACGATCCGGCCCGCCTCGATGGTCTGGGCGCTGATCTTGCCGGGCTCGAGCGACTGGAGGCCGAACTCGCCGAAGGCAACGTAGTTGCCCCGGGTCGCATTACCTCTTACGCGGCCTTTTTGGCTTTTTCGGAACTTGACTCGCTTGGGCATCAAAGGCATCGGTCGTGCCCTCCACCTTCAAGTGATCGCCTTGGTTGACCCACACCTTGACGCCGATGTGGCCTTGCGCTGTCTTGGCTTCGGCAAACCCGTAGTCGATCTTGGCCCGGAGCGTGCTCAGGGGGATCGACCCGAGGTTGGCGACCTCGGTCCTCGACATCTCCGAGCCGCCGAGGCGGCCCGACAACTGGATCTTGACGCCGCGGGCGCCGCCATCCATGGTCTGTTCGAGGGCTCGCTTCATCGTCCGTCGGAAGCTCGAGCGCTTCTTGAGCTGCTCGGCGATGTCCTCGCTGATGAGCTGGGCCTCGATCTCGGGCCGGCCCACTTCCTGGATCTTGATCTCGATCCGACGCCCGGTGAGCGTCTGCAACTCTTCCTGGAGCTTCTCGACCTCGGCACCCTTGCGGCCGATGATCACGCCCGGTCGGGCCGTGAACAGCAGGACGGTGACGGCGTCGCGGGTCCGCTCGATCTCGATCCGGGGGATGCCGGCGTAGCTGTACTTCCCCTTGATGAACTTGCGGATCTTGAAGTCCTCGACCAGGAGGTCGGAGAACTCATGCTTCGAGGCGTACCAGCGGCTCCGCCAGTCTTCCATGATGCCGACGCGGAAGCCGGTCGGATTGATCTTCTGGCCCATCGGGTGATCCTTGGGTTAATCCTGGTCCGCTTCCGCGCCGACCGTCGCCGTCGCGCCACGCGACAGGTACGTTTCGAGGTCGGCCAGGGTAATGTTGATGTGGGAACTCCGGCGGCGGATCATGTAGGCCATCCCCCGGGCCCTGGGCATGAGCCGCTTGAACATCGGGCCGCCGTCGCCGCGGATCTCGGCGACGATCAGGTCGCCGACGTTCCGGACGCCCTTGTCCTCGGCGTTGGCCATGGCGCTCTTGAGCACCTGCTCGATCATCCGGGCGCCCCGGTGGGGCATCCACTTGAGGATGTCGACGGCGTCATCTGCATACTTGCCGCGGATCAGGTCGAGGATGGGCCGGAGCTTCCTCACCGAGATCCGGGCGAATCGGTGCGTGGCTGTGTAGGAGGGCATATGACGCTCTCAAAGGACTCGCGACTCGGGAACCGAGGTCGGGAGGGTTCAACCCGCCGACTTTGTCGCCCGCCGCTCCCGTCCTCCCCTTTTGATGGCCTTTGGCTGATGAGTCCCGAGTCCGAACCGACGATGAGTTACTTCTTGCCGCCCTTGCCCGCCTTGCCGCCGTGCCCGCGGAAGGTCCGGGTCGGGGCGAATTCGCCGAGCTTGTGCCCGACCATGTCCTCGGTCACGTACAGCTTGATGAAGTTTCGCCCGTTGTGGATGGCGAAGTTCTTGCCGATGAACTCGGGCACGATGGTGCAGGCGCGGGCCCACGTCTTGATCGGCTCTCGGTTCCCGGTGTTCTCGGTCCGGTACACCTTCTCGAGCAGCCGCTCGACGACGTACGGGCCTTTCTTCAGCGAGCGTCCCATGGATCTCCGGTCCCCGACCCCTCGGGGTCATGTGCCCCGCGTCGCGGGGCGGTGATGTCCTGCGGTCACTTGACGATCTCGACGCGTTTCCCATTCAGACGGCCGGGCCGATCGCCGTTAGCCGAGGCACGACGACCGGCCGGGTCGATCGGCGGCGGGTCCAAAGACCCGGCCGGACGATCAGAGCTTCAACTGGCCATAGCGGACGCTCTTACGTCGGCGGATGATCGCCGAGTTCGAGGGCTTCCGGCGGCGACGTGTCTTCCCGCCCTTGGCGAGCTTGCCGGTGGGCGAGCAGGGGTTCCGACCGCCCGAGGTCCGGCCCTCGCCGCCGCCCATCGGGTGGTCGACCGGGTTCATGGCGACGCCTCGGACGTGCGGCCTGCGGCCGAGCCAGCGCTTCCGGCCGGCCTTTCCGAGGCGGATGTTCATGTGATCCGAGTTGCCGACCATCCCGATCGTCGCCCGGCAGGCGGCGGGAATCCGGCGGACCTCGCCCGACGGCAGGGTGATCTGGGCCCAGTCGCCTTCCCGGGCGGTCAGCGTGGCCCCGACGCCCGCGGACCGGCAGAGCTTGGCACCGCCGCCCGGCTGCATCTCCAGGTTGTGGATCGACAGCCCGGTCGGGATTTTAGACAGCGGCAGGCAGTTGCCGACGCGGGGCTCGGCGGCCGGGCCGCTCGTGACGGTCATGCCCGCCTTGAGGCCTTCGGGGGCGATGATGTACCGCTTCACGCCGTCGGGGAACAGGAGGAGGGCGATCCGGGCCGAGCGGTTCGGGTCGTACTCGATGTGAGTGACCTGCGCCGGGACGCCGTCCTTGTCGTTCCGCTTGAAGTCGATGATCCGATACATCCGCTTGTGGCCGCCGCCTCGGTGCCGGGCGGTGATGAAGCCCTGGTTGTTCCGCCCGCCGGTCTTCCGGAGCGGCTCGGTCAGGCTCTTCTCGGGCTTCTTGTTCTTGTCGGTCAGCTCGGCGAAGTCGCTGACCGAGGCGTTTCGCCGCCCGGGGCTGGTCGGCTTGTAGTAGCGAATACCCATCGCGATCGCGTCCTTCTGCTCTGCTCGGCGCCGGTGGGGCGTCGTCGTCTCGGGCACGGGTGGGGCTCGGGGCTCGCCCCGTCGCCCGGTCGATCAATAGAAGTCGATCCGGTAATCGTCGTGGAGGGCCACGATGGCCTTCTTCCAGTTCCGCATCCGGCCCACCTTGAGCCGGTAGCGGCGGAGCTTGCCGCGCCGGTTCTGGGTCCGGACGTCGGCGACCTTGACGTTGAAGAGGGCCTCGACGGCCTCCTTGATCTCGGTCTTGTTGGCCTTCGCGTTGACCTCGAAGGTGTACGCGTTGTGCCGCTCCGAGAGGTGCGTGGCCTTCTCGGTGATCAGCGGACGGAGCACGACCTGGTAAGGCTCCAGGACGGGCCCCGTCCGGACATATTGCGGGGGGCGATACAGCGTGACCATGAATTCAAACCTCCGAGGCGGCCGGGGCCGTCGCCGATTCCGGCTTGCGGGCCGGCTTCTGCTTCACCCGTTCCTTGAGGACGGCCAGCGCCTCTCGGGTCAGGACCAGGTAACGTTGCTTGAGGATGTCATAGGTGTTGAACTCGGCGACCGGCGCGATCTGGACGCCCTCGATGTTCCGGGCGCTCCGGTACAGGACCGGGTCCTGATCGGGCAGGCCCAGGAGGATCGTCCGCCCGTCCAGGGTCCGGCGGAGGGCTTCCGACTTGCTCTCGCCGGTGATCGGCGCGGCCTCGGCCTCGGTGAGGTCGGGGCGTCGGATCGACCGGAAGGCCTGGACGACGAGCTTCGTCTTCGGCTTCTCGCCGGGGGCGAGGCCGTCGATCACCAGGGCCTGGCCGTCCTGGAACTTCGAGAGGATGGCCATCCGGATCGCCGCCCGGACCGCCTTCTTGGGCATCGAGTACCGGTAATCGCGGTTCCGGCGGGCGAACGCGACGCCGCCGCCGACCCGCTTGTTGGTCCGCTTGGCCCCGGCCCGGGCGTTGCCGGTGCCCTTCTGGCGGAAGAGCTTCTTGCCCGAGCCGGCCACGTCGGCCCGGCCCCGGGTGTTGACCGTGCCGACCCGCCTCGCGGCGAGGTGCATGAGCACGACGTCGTGGAGGAGCTGCTTGTTGACATCGCCGCCGAAGTCGGCCGGGTCGATCGACTCGTCGGCCACTCTCTCGCCGGCGGGGTTGTAAACGGGAACGCTCAGCATGATTTATCCACTCCCCGATCGCCCAAGGTCCCCGGCCATTCGCCGGCCCGGGCCATCGGTCCGCTCAGACCTTGTTGGTTTGCCGGATGGTCAGGTAGCCGCCGTTGGGCCCGGGGACCGCCCCCTTGATCAAGAGCAGGTTGTTGGTCGGGTCGATCCGGACCACCTTCAAATTCTTGACGGTGATCCGGGCGTTGCCGTACTGCCCGGGCTTCCGGATCCCCTTGCGTGTGTGGGCCGGGTCGGCGCTCGGGCCCGAGGAGCCGGGGTGGCGGTGCATCCGCTTGACGCCGTGCGTGGCCCGGAGCCCCTTGAAACCGTGCCGCTTGACCACGCCCGAGAAGCCGCGGCCCTTGCTCGTGCCGATGACGTCGACGTTCAGGGTCTTCTTCTTCGCCTCTTGCTCCTGTCGGAGCTTCTCGAAGACCTCGACGGTCAGGGTCTGCCCCTCGGCGATCCCCTCGGCCGGCCCTTCCTGGCGGATCTCGCGGATGAACCGCTTGGGCTCGGCGTCGACCTTCCGGGCATGGCCACGTTCGGCCTGGGTCGCGCTCTTCCGCTTCTTGTCGTCGAATCCGAGCTGGAGGGCGTGGTAGCCGTCACGCTCGGCGGTCCTGACCTGGAGGACCAGGCACGGCCCGCACTCGAGGACCGTGACCGGGACCGCGGTGCCGTCCGGTTCGAAGATTTGTGTCATGCCGACTTTGCGGCCGAGCAGTCCGACTTGCATGATGGTCTCTCATCCCAATCCATCCCGACTGAGGCCGGGGGACCCGCGACGTCGGGCGACTGGTTTCGCCGGGCGGGAATCGTCCAGGGAGGTCGGTTGACCTCGACGTTCGATCAATCACAGAGGTCGACGCCCCAGGGCCACGTTTGGCCGAAGGCCGACGACTTGAGGGCCGGTTTCCGGGATATCGGCCGGAGACCTGAGCCCGATTGGGAGGCGATCGGATCAATCAGGACCCGGAGGGGCCCGCCTTGATCTTGATGTCGACGCCGGCCGGCAAGCTGAGCTTGTTCAGGGCGTCGATCGTCTTGTTGGTCGGCTGGACGATGTCGATCAGCCGCTTGTGGGTCCGGATCTCGAATTGCTCCCGCGACTTCTTGTCGATGTGCGGGCTTCGGAGGACGGTGTAGCGCTCGATGCGGGTCGGCAGCGGGATCGGGCCGTGGACGATTGCCTCGGTCCGTTTGGCGGTGTCGACGATATCCTTGGCCGACTGGTCCAGGATGGTGTGATCGTACGCTTCCATCCGGATGCGTATCCGTTCGTTGCTTATACCCGCCACGCGTGAGGTCCCTTCATCGATCGCCCGACCGAGTTCATTGATTCGCATCCCCGCTTCCAGACGAATCTCGCGGGGAAAGTAAGAGTGTAACGGCACCCATTGGGCTCGTCAATCGAGCTTCTTCGAGTTTTCTTGTAAGATCGCCAAGACTCGTGAGACATGGGTCGGGGGATCGTGTCAGCCGTCAACGGCCCTCGGATGGGGAACATCCGAGAATCCTGCGTGCTGTCATTCCCGGGATAGATTTGTATCCCGAATCCGAAGGCTACTGGGCCGACTTTGACGCCAGGACCATCACTCATCTCAGCGACGCCCTCGCCGACGTCCTGCCCGATGCACACATGGTCCGCATCGAAGAACGGGTTCATCTCATCGAGCGTCCTTCCAAAGAGTGTTCGGCTGATGCGACCCGACGTGCTCGTCGTGCGAGCTCCCGAATTCACCGGCCCGCCGGGAGTTTAGGCGGACGAGATCGCGCCGACGACGATTCCCCTCGCGATCATGAATGAGGTCCGTGAAAACTACCTGAAGATTGTCCATCGTCCCGAGAGGGCTCTGGTGGCCGTCCTCGGACCTCTCGCGCCCAATAACAAGGTTGAGCCGGGGTTCGGCCAATATCTGGCCAAGCGGGACACATTGTCGCGGAGGCCGGTCCACCTGATCGA
>JAJYDH010000324.1 GCA_021777685.1 Planctomycetota bacterium
AACGCCGGCCTTCATCGCCTTGATCTCCTCCTGGATCGATTCTCGCTCCTGCCGCTCGATCGTGCTTCCCTGATCATGGCGGCCGACCTGTGGGCCCTGGTCCGGCGAGCGGGAATCCCGACCGCCCATCCACACGCACTCGACGCCGATGCCATCCTTGCAGCCCAGGCTTTGACGATGGTCGGGACTGGCAACACGGCGATCATCGCCACCAGCAACGTCGGCCACCTGGCCCGATTCCCGGGGATCGATGCCCGGCCGTGGGAGAAGTTCGACTGACGGATCGCCCGGCAACCCGTCGGGCCTGGACCCTCACCCCGACTTTGCTTCCCGTCGGATTTCGTTGACGTACTCGTGGGCCATCCTGGCCGGGATCGGCAAGCGGAGCTTGCGGGTCGTGTCCAGGACCAGTCCGACAGCGCTTTCCAGGTCGCAGCGGTGCCCCGGCGAGACGAACAGCGGGGCGACCTTCGCCCGGGTCCGGAGCACGGCGCCGACGACCTCGCCCTTGTCGACCAGGGGGCTCCGGTCCCCCCGGTCGGCGCCGGGCTCGTCGTACTTGCCGCAGAGGCGGCTCTTGGCGCAGCCGATGGTCGGGAGGTCGAGCCTCAGGCCCAGGTGGCTGGCGATCCCCAGCCTCCGGGGGTGCGCGATCCCCTGGCCGTCGCAGAGGACCACGTCGGGGCGGGTCTTGATCCGGTCGAAGGCTTCGAGGAGCGCGGGGGCCTCGCGGAACGAGAGCAGGCCGGGGACGTAGGGGAACCTCGCGGGCGCGGCCAGGCCGGCCCGCTCGATCAGCCGGAAGGACCCGGCCTCGACGACCACCACGGCCGCGAATAAGACCGTGCCGCCCCGGTCGAACGACACGTCGGCCGCCGCGAGGGTCCGCCACGCGGGCAGCGGCGAGGTCGCGTCCACCGACCCCGCCAGCTCGGCCTGGACGGCTCGGGCCTCGGCCGGCGTGAGGTCCCACGGATGCTGGATCGACATGCGGTCGTCCCGGGCCGGAGGTCAGGCTTGCGCGGTCGGGGCGAGCCGGCGGAAGAGGTCGGCGGCCCGGGAGGCGTCGGCCTCCGAGACGTCGAGGTGGGTGCAGGCCCGGATCACCTGCGCGCCGAGGACGCTCACCAGGACCCCCTCGGCCTTGAGCCGGCCGGCGACCTCGCGGGCGGTGCCGAGGCCCGGCTCGACGGCGATCCAGACAAGGTTGGTCTCGACCGGGCCGGATTCGAGCGACAGGCCGGGCGACTCCTCGACGGCCCTGGCCAGGATCTGGGCGTTCCGATGGTCCTCGGCCAGCCGCTCGACGTGGTTCTCCAGGGCGTGGAGCGCCCCGGCGGCGATGATCCCGGCCTGACGCATCCCGCCGCCCAGGACCTTCCGGAGCCGATGAGCCTCGTGGATCGCGTCGTGCGAGCCCACCAGCGCCGAGCCCACGGGCGCACCCAGGCCCTTGGAATAGCAAACCGCGACGGTGTCGAAGTACCGAGCCCACTCGGCCGCCGCGATGCCGCCGGCCACGACCGCGTTCATCAAGCGGGCGCCGTCGAGGTGCATCGCCAGGCCGTGGGCCCTCGCCCAGCCGGCGATCTCGGCGACCGACGTGATCGGGTGGACCTTGCCGCCCTTGCGGTTCTGGGTATTCTCCAGGCAGATCAGGCGGGTCCTCGCGTAATGCGAGTCATCCGGCCGGGCCTTGCCCCGGAGGTCTCCGAGCTGGAGCAGGCCATGCTCGGGCTCGATCGTCCGGGGGGTCACGCCCCAGAGCCGCGAGATCCCGCCCCCTTCCCAGAGGTAGACGTGGGCCGTGGGGTCGCAGACCAGCTCGTCGCCGGGCCGGCAGTGCAGCCCGACCGCGATCTGGTTGGCCATCGTCCCCGAGGGCACGAACAGCGCGGCCTCCTTGCCGAAAAGCTCGGCCGTCCTCTCCTGAAGCCTCAGGACGGTCGGGTCTTCGTTCAGGACGTCGTCTCCGACCTCGGCCTCGGCCATGGCTCGCCGCATCGCGGCGGTCGGCCGCGTGACCGTGTCGGATCTCAGGTCCACGACTGGGGAAGATGACATCGGGGGAACTCCGGAAGGCGGGATGATGGATGGATCAAGCTTACTTTGGCGAATATTGACCCCTTCATCGTACCATGCTTCCGTGTCGGAGTCAGGGCGATGGACCGTTTTCCAAGATCGCCCGGCCTTGATCGCCGGGCGGCCGGTAAAACGCCCGATCCGGAAAAAGTCGGGCGGTCGCTGGCCGGGGTGATTAGAATAGGGCATGATTTCCGGATCGGAGACTCCCCGTTCGATGGCAAGCATCACGAATATCGGCCGGATCGACTGCGCGGGCGAGGACGCGCAGGGGGCGATCCGGGAACTGAGGCGGCAGCTCAGCCCGAGGGGCGACGTGGTCAGCCCGCAAGGGCGGGAGCGGACCATCGCCGCGTTCGGCGAGCCGCTGACGCCCGAGCAGGTGGTCGGGCGGATCTGCGCCGACGTCCGCGCCCGGGGGCTCGACGCCGTCCTCGACTACACGGCGAAGCTCGACCGGGTCACGCTCGACCCTTCTCAGGTCCGGGTCTCGCCCGAGGAGTTGGCCGAGGCCCACGCGAAGGCCGATCCCGCCTACCTCCGGACCATCCGCCGGGTCCGCGACAACATCCTGGCCTTCCAGTCGGGCATCCTCCACCGCGACGCCACGTTCCGCCGGGGCAAGGGGTGCGAGCTTAGGCTCCGCTACCGGCCGCTCCGGAGGGCCGGCGTCTGCGTGCCCGGGGGCGCCGCGGCCTACCCGTCGTCGCTCCTGATGACGGTCGTCCCGGCGCAAGCGGCGGGGGTCGAGCAGGTCGCGGTGGTCGTCCCGCCCACGCCGTTCGGGGGGTTCAACACCGACCTTTTGGCGGCCTGCCACGCCCTCGGCGTGACCGAGGTCCACCGGGTCGGCGGCGCCCAGGCCGTCGCGGCGCTGGCGTATGGGGTGCAGGGGGTCGAGCCGGTCGACAAGATCGTCGGACCGGGCAACCTGTTCGTGGCCCTGGCGAAGCGGCACGTCTACGGCGAAGTTGACATCGACAGCATCGCCGGGCCGAGCGAGGTCGTGCTCATCGCCGACTGGACCGCCGAACCCCGGTTCATCGCCGCCGACCTGATCAGCCAGGCCGAGCACTCGCCGGGCGCGTCGATCCTGATCACCTGGGAGCCCGACCTGATCGACCGGGTCGACGAGGCCCTGGCCGAACAACTCGCCCGGCTCAGCCGGGGGGACCTCGCCCGCGACAGCCTGGAGCGGTTCGGAGCCCTGATCCTGGTCAAGGACGAGGACGAGGCCGTGGCCCTCACCAACCAGATCGCCCCCGAGCACCTCCACGTCTCGACCTCCGACCCCGACCGCCTGGCCGCCCGCCTGACAAACGCCGGCGCGATCTTCCTCGGCCACGAGACGCCCGTCGCCGTCGGCGACTACGCCGCCGGCCCGTCGCACGTCCTGCCGACCGGAGGCACCGCGCGCTGGGCCTCGGGCCTCTCCGCCAACGACTTCCTCAAGCGGACCAGCCTGATCTGGGTCGACCGCGACGGCCTGGACGCCCTGGCCCCGGACATCCGGATGCTGGCCGACAAGGAAGGGCTGACCGCCCACCGCTACAGCGTCGACGTCCGGCTCGAAGACGACCCCGAAGGCGGCGACTGACCCTCGATGAACGCCACCATCCGACCCGCCCGGCCGACCGACGCCCCGACCATCGCGAACCTGATCCGCGAGCTGGCCGTCTACGAGAAGCTCGAAGACCAGGCGAAGGCGACCGCCGACCACCTGACCCGCCACCTCTTCGGCGACCGGCCCGCCGCCGAGGTGATCCTGGCCGAACTGGCGGGAGAGCCGGTCGGCTACGCCCTGTTCTTCGCGACCTTCTCGACGTTCCGGGGGCAGCCCGGCCTGTTCCTCGAAGACCTCTTCGTGCTCCCCGATCACCGGGGGCGGGGGATCGGCAAGGCCCTGCTGGTCGAGGTCGCCCGGATCGCGGTCGATCGCGAGTGCGGCCGGCTCGAATGGTCGGTGCTCGACTGGAACGCCCCCTCGATCGCGTTCTACCGCTCCCAAGGCGCCGTGCCGATGGACGAATGGACGATATTCCGCGTGGCCGACATGGCCTTGACCGAACTGGCCGGGAAGAATCGAAGATGAGCCGCTATTTCCTCGACCACATCGACCGGATGGCCGGCTATGCGCCGGGCGAGCAGCCCCTCGACGGCGGCTTCATCAAGCTGAACACGAACGAGAACCCGTATCCGCCCTCGCCCAGGGTGGCCGAGGCGATCGCCGGGGCGCTGGGCGAGCGGCTCCGCCGCTATCCCGACCCCGTGGGCACGGCGTTCCGCAAGGTCGCGGCGCGGCTGCACGGGGTCGAGCCGGGCATGATCCTCGCGGGCAACGGCTCGGACGACCTGCTGACCATCCTCACCCGGGCCTTCGCCGGCCCGGGCGACGTCGTGGCCTATCCGACGCCCAGCTATATCCTCTACCGGACCCTCGCCGAGATCCAGGGGGCGAGGCCCGTCGAGGTGCCGTTCTCGGCCGATTGGGACCTCGAACCCTCGCGATTCGCCGACCCGAGGCCGCGACTGGCCTTCATCGCCAACCCGAACAGCCCCTCGGGCACGGCGCTCTCGGCCGCCAGGCTCGGGGCGATCGCCGGGGCGCTGGACTGCCCGCTCGTGGTCGACGAAGCTTACGTCAATTTCGCCGAGGACGACGCGGTCGGCCTGGTCGCTGACCACCCGAACGTGATCGTCCTTCGGACCCTGAGCAAGGGCTACAGCCTGGCCGGCCTCCGCCTCGGCTACCTGATCGCCCGGCCGGAGGTCGTCGAGGGGCTCATCAAGGTCAAGGACTCGTACAACTGCGACACCCTCAGCCTGGTCGGAGGGGCCGCCGCCCTGGAGGACCAGGATTACCTCGCCGGGACGACCGCGAAGATCCGCGCGACCCGATCGAGGCTCGCGAGGGCGATGCGCGACCGGGGCTATCAGGTCCCCGAGAGCCGCGCCAACTTCGTCTGGTGTACCGGCGGCCCGCCCGCCCGAGAGACCTACGAGGCCCTGAAGGCCCGCAAGATCCTCGTCCGCCTGATGCGCTATCCGGGCCAGCCCGACGGGCTGCGGATCACCGTCGGGACGGACGAGGAAGTCGACCGGTTCCTGGAGGAACTGCCCGCCTGAGGGCCCGGCCCGGTGGCCAAAGCTGGGCCGAGTTGCTAAGATGCCCGGACATCCAGAGGAGCACGAGAGCCTTGGCCGAGCCACGGACCGCCGAGATCGTCCGCAAGACCCGGGAGACCGACATCCGGCTCCGCCTCGACGTCGACGGCTCGGGCCGGTCGGAGGTCGCGACGGGCGTGGGTTTCCTCGACCACATGCTTGAGCTATTCGCCCGGCATTCGCTGATGGACCTGCACGTCGAATGCAAGGGCGACCTGCACGTCGACGCCCACCACTCGACCGAGGACATCGGCATCTGCCTGGGCCAGGCGCTCGACCGGGCGCTGGGCGACAAGGCGGGGATTCGCCGTTACGGGCACATCATCCTGCCGATGGACGAGGCTTTGGTGACGTGCGCCGTCGACCTGGGCGGCCGGCCTTACTGGGCGTGGAACGCGCCGATGCCCTCGCCGAAGATCGGCGAGTTTGATAGCGAGCTGGTGGCCGACTTCTGGCAGGCCGTCGCCGTCAACGGGCGGATGAACCTGCACGTCCTGCTCCATCACGGGCGGAACACGCACCACATCAGCGAGGCGATCTTCAAGGGGCTCGCCCGGACCCTCCGGGACGCCTCCGAGCGCGACCCGAGGGGCCAGGGCGTCCCGTCGACCAAGGGCACGCTCTGATCCGAGGGGACTGACGCCCGGGGCGGCCCGTCCTCGAATATCTTCGGGAGCCTCGACGCTCGGTCGGCCCCGTCTCCCGGACCGAGACCGACGACCCGGCATCACGGAGCGAGCTTTTCCGATGTCATCTCCCAAGTCGCCGGGGCGCGGCCTGCTGGTCAAGCTGATCCTGGTGGTCGTGGCGTTCGGCCTGCTCGGGCTGGTGATCTACCAGAACCGGGCCGAGATCCGGAACGTCTTCAAGAACCCGGTCGACTACCGGTTCTTCGCGCTGGGGTTCGGGATCTACATGACGGCCCTGATGATCACATTCGCCCGCTGGCACCAGTTGGTCAGGGCCCAGGGTCTGGTCTTCTCGTTCCGCGACGCGGTCCGGCTGGGGTTCATCGGCAACATCTTCAACCTGGTGATCCCGGGAGCGGTCGGCGGCGACGTGATCAAGGCGGCGTTCCTCTGCCGGATGCAGCCGGATAAGAAGCCGCAGGCGGTGGCGTCGATGGTCCTCGACCGCATCCTCGGCCTGCTCGGCCTGTTCCTGCTGGCGAGCGTGGCGGGCGCGATCACCTGGGGGTCGGCCAGCCCGCAGGTCCGGCTCCTGATCGGCCTGGTCTGGGGCGCCCTGGCGGCCGGCCTCACCGGCCTGGCGGTCGTCTTCTCGCCCTCGTTGTACAGGCCGCTGAATCGGCTGGTCGCCGGCCGGAAGAAGCTGGAGACGATCGTCCGGGAGCTGGAAGGGATCGGGCTGGCCTATCGGGAGCGGATCGGCCTGGTGATCGGGATGCTCGGCGTGGCCACGCTCGTCCACGGGCTGTTCGTGCTCGCGTTCTACTCGGCCAGCACCGCCCTCTTCGCGACCCTGCCGACGCTCGCGCAGCATTACCTGATGGTCCCGCTCGTCCTCTTCACGACCGCCGTCCCCCTGCCCTTCGGCGCGCTCGGCCTGTCCGAGGGGATCAGCGGGCAGCTCTTCGGGATGGTCCAGCACAACGACGGCGCCATCGCCATGATGGCCTTCCGGCTCCTGATGTACGGCAGCGGCGTGGTCGGCGGCTGCGTCTACCTCGCCAACATCCGCCAGGTCCGGGCGATCGAGCACGACGCCCCCGGCCTGGTCGATCAGGGGATCGAGCAGACCATCGTCGACCCCGGCATCTCGGCCGGCGAGGCGGTCGGGTGATCGGGATCGATCGTCGTCCGGCTGGATCTCACTTCTCGTCAGCGACCGGCTTGCCGTCGAGCAGGGCGTCGATCTCTCTCGCGAAGGTCTCGCGGGAGGTCAGGCCGACGTGGACGGCCCGGACGATGCCCTTCGCGTCGAGCAGGACGACGAAGGGGATCGCCTTGACGCCGTAATTCTCGGCGAGCTTGCCGAGCGGGTCGAGCGCGACGAGGGCGACCCGGTTCCCCTCGGCGGCCAGGCTCAGCTTCATTTCCTTGAGGGTCGCCTCGACCTTCTCACGGGCCTCTTTCAGGTCGCCCGTCTCGACCTGGTCGATGCTCAGGGCCACCACGACGACGTCCTTCTTCGCCTTCGAGTACGAATCGACCATGAGCTGGACGTCGGGCAGCTCCTTCAGGCAGGGGCCGCACCAGGTCGCCCAGAAGTC
>JAJYDH010000325.1 GCA_021777685.1 Planctomycetota bacterium
CTCACCCCGGCCCTCTCCCACAAGGGGAGAGGGGGTCAGAATTGCTCCCTCTCCCCTTGTGGGAGAGGGCCGGGGTGAGGGGACAAACGGCGCGGGATCGACCTCGGGGCGCCCCGGCCGATCATCCCAGGGAGGGAGCAGAGTTGAGCGGATCGCCCCCCGATCGCGCGACGATCCGGCCGCCGGTCGGGCTGCTGGGGATGCTCGCCCTGGTCGCGGCCGTCGAGGCCGGGATCGCCGGCCTCCGCGCCGACCTGGTCAGCCCCCTGGCCGAGGACTGGCGGTCCGCCGCCGAGGCCGCCCGGTCGAAGGCGCCGGGGGCCGACGTCCTCTGCTTCGGCGACAGCCTGGTCAAATATGGCGTCCTGCCCCGGGTGATCCAGCAACGGACAGGGCTCCGGGCCTACAGCCTGGCGACCAGCGGCGGCACGATGGCCTCGTCGTTCTTCCTCTTCCGCCAGGCCCTCGACGCCGGCGCCCGGCCGAGGGCGGTGATCGTCGACTTCGCCGCCCTGATGCTCCGCGACCCCGACCCGCCCAAGCTCCTGAACTATCCCGAGCTGGGCACGGTCCGCGACTGCCTCGACCTGGCCTGGACCGCCCGCGACCCCAATTTCCTCGGGTCCTCGGCCGTCAGCAAGCTCCTGGCGTCGTACCGCTGGCGGTTCGAGATCCGCCGGAGCATCCGCCTGGCGCTCGACGGGGTGGCCGGCTCGCAACGGCCCGGCCTGATGCATTACCTCGACCTCTGGGACCGCGAGGCCGGCGCCAACCCCGTCGACGCGGCGAGGGTCCGCCATCCCCAGGAGGAGACCCTGATCGACGGCGTCTGCCCGGCCGACTGGGCCTGCAAGCCGGTCGACCGGGCTTATCTCGACCGATTCCTGGCCCTGGCCGAGGCGCGAGGAGTGACGGTCTACTGGCTGATGCCGCCGTTCGCCCCCGAGGTCCACGAGCGCCGGGCCTCTCGGGGGACCGACGCCGCCTACGCCCGGTTCGTCCGGTCGGTCGCGGAGGGGAGGCGCGGCCTGGTAATCGTCGACGCCCGCGGGTCGGGGTACGACAACCTCGCCCACGTCGACCACCTCCACCTGAACCGCCGGGGGGCGTCGGTCCTCAGCGGCGACCTGGCCGAAGTCCTGGCGAGCCGGGCCGGGGGCCGGAGCTGGGTCGACCTCCCCGCCTTCGCCGGCCGGACCGGCGACGAGCCCGCGCCCGGCCTGGCCCGTTCCGCCCCCTCGACGACCCGCTGACCCGACGCCCGGGAGGGCCGACCGATGAGCCTCGGACCGAGTCCGGATCGCCCCCCTCGCCGGACCCCGAGCGGCCTGCTCGGGATGCTCGCCCTGGTCGCGGCCGTCGAGCTGATCGTCGGCGGCCGACGGCTCGACTTCACCACCGTCTGGGCCGACGACTGGCGGCGGGCGGCCTTCGAGGCGACGAGGGCCCGGGGCCGCGACGTCCTCTGCTTCGGCGACAGCCTGGTCAAGTTCGCCGTCCTGCCGAAGAAGATCGAGGCCCGGACCGGGCTGAAATCCTACAACCTGGCGGTCAACGCCGGGACGATGCCCTCGGCCTATTTCCTGCTCCGCCGGTCGCTCGACTCCGGCGCCCGCCCCCGGGCGATCGTCGCCGACTTCTTCGCCCTGATGCGGCCGGATCGGCCCGAGGAGTCGATCCGGCTCTATCCCGACCTGGCCACCCCCGCCGAGTGCCTGGATCTGGCCCGGACCGCCGGCGATCACCGGTTCCTGGCCGCCACGCTCCTGGGCAAGCTCCTCCCCTCGTACAAGTGCCGATTCGAGATCCGGGCCAGCATCAAGGCGGCCTTCGAGGGGCGCCGGGCGTCCCCCTGGCCGGCTCAGTCGGCGATCTGGGCGACGTGGAAGGCGCAGGACGGCGCCCAGCCGATGCCCCTGGCCGAGGGCCGGGCCGCGCCCAATCCGGGGCTCGTCGCCGACCTCTCGCCGCCCGGCTGGGCGTGCGATCCCATCAACGCCGCTTACATGGAAAAGTTCCTCGACCTGGCCGATTCGCGGGGGATTCCCGTCTTCTGGCTGATGCCCCCGCTCAGCCCGGCCGTCCACGCCCTCCGGGCCCTGAACGGGACCGACGACGCCTACACCCGGCTCGCCCGCGAGGCCCTGGGGCGTCACCCCCGCGTGACCGTCCTCGACGCCCGCCGCTCGGGCTACGACGGATGGGTCTACATCGACCCGGTCCACCTCGACGAGCGGGGGGCGAAGGTCCTCACCGGCGACATCGCCCCGATCGTCGCCGACAGCCTCGAAGGCCGAGGGCCCGCCGGACGCTGGGTCGACCTGCCCCCCTTCGCCGGCCGGACCGGAGACGAGCCGGCGAGGGACGTGGCCCGGGCGGGTCAGGCGCAGATTCGTTGATCTGTCTCCTCCTCCCCTTTTGGAGTGCGGGAGCTTGCTCCCGCTGTGCTCCGCAGGGCCGGACCTAATGCCGTTCGACGAGCCGTAAGGTCAACGAAGCATGGTGTTTCTGTCTCCCCTCTCCCTCTGGGAGAGGGGCCGGAAGTGAGGGGCGTCGCACTTCGAGTTGGGCTCGAACAGGCCAATTCCGACCCCGCTGGTGATGCCACGACCCTCACCCCGGCCCTCGCCCGGAGGGAGAGGGAGGCGGAAAACTCTAATGCCGCCTGGGTTTGTGGCTCGTCAAACGGTATTGAGGCAAGCCCCCCGCCCGTCCGACGTCGGACGCGGAGCAAGCTCCGCGAAGCAAGGCGGGAGCAAGCTCCCGCACTCCAAGAAGGCCGAGAGGCGGCCGGGAAAGTCCGTGGACCGGCCCCGGCCCGATGACAATCGGACCTCTCGGACGTCCAACGGCGAGGTTTCGAGCCTCAGCCGTGCCACCTCATCGCCGTCTCGACCGGATTCGACCCCTTCGACGGCCGTTCGATCACCGAAAAGCCGACCGGATACGGCTCCGACGGCTCCAGGACCGGCCCCGGGTCGTCCTCGGAGGGTTCGGGCTCGGCTTCCTGGCAATTAGAAGCCAACTCCTCGCAAGCCTCTTCCTCTTCGACGGTTACATCCGATTCGATCCCGTTCGCGGCGTCCTCCTCGACCTGGCGGAACTCCTTGAGGGCCTTGTAGAGCGCCCGTTCGGCTGCCGCCTCGTACTTCCTCGCAAGTGTGGATTCCGGCGAGGCATCGAACAGGGCGCGGTCGACCGCCTCGGCGCGGTCGGCGGCGATGGCCTCGTGGTCGATCCGGCCCCGGACCTCGTTCAAACGGGCGACTTCAACATCGATCAACCGGGTCAATTCGCCACGAGCCCACTCGGTCCGAGCCGGCGCGTCGAGCCCTTCGCCGTCCTTCTTGTCGAGGTGGTAGAGTCCGCCCAGGACGGCCTCGGACAGGGCCATGATCCGCGCGATCCGGTAGCCGCCGGGGTTCAGGCCGAGGAGCGCGTCGAACTGCGATCGATGGTTGGTCGTCCAGCGATTGCGGTCTATGTGGTTCAGGTCGGCGCGGAGGATCGACCATTCGTTGAGCAGCCAGTCGATGCCTTCGGGCGTCGCCTGGAGCCGCCTGACGGTCGTGCCCGGCTCCTGGTAAAGTTTGGCGCCCTGGGCCTCGACGGCGGCGAGGCGCTCGTCGTCGAATCTGGCGATGGCGTGGCGGATGCGTTTGGCGGTCTCGGAGGTCTCGTGCTTCTCGGAGCGGCGGATGCGGACGGTCAGGAATGCGACCCGGCGGACCAGTTGCTCGGAGAGGTCGGTGCTGGGCTTCATGTCCTCCTGAAGGGCGATGAAACGCTCCTCGATCTCGATCTTATCTTCGGTGGGCAGGGCGACGCCCTGTCCGGTCAGGCCGTGCTTGAGGGCGTTGCAGCGGGATCGGGCCTTGCCCTCGGGGGTCTTCGGTCCTGTGCTGCGTCTGGCGTTCTCACGATTAGCTCGGATGCGGGCTTCGCTGGTCGGCATGGGTCGGTCCCTGGGTGTTCGAGCAAGCGGCATGACTGCCGGTTTCCTCAAACATTCAGGCCGGACGCGGCCGAATTATCACACTTTCTCCGGAAAGCTCGATGAGCGGGAGGTTGAGTCCTTTGGATCGCCCATTCGATAACTTCCCGTTTTGGAGTGCGGGAGCTTGCTCCCGCTTTGTCCCCGGGAGCTTGCTCCCGGCGGCGCTCGCCCGACAGATCCGGGAGCAAGCTCCCTCCGAGAAAGCGGGAGCAAGCTCCCTCCGAGAAAGCGGGAGCAAGCTCCCGCACTCCAAAGGCTGCCCGACCTGCCGGCGGAGTGATGGCTTTCCCGGGCGGGATGCCCCGCCCGGGTAGGGCCGGATTTAGCGCAATACCGTTGAATTAATCCAATGGCTTGCGCCAGAGGCATTTCTGTCTCCCCTCTCCCTCTGGGAGAGGCGCCGGGGGTGAGGGGCGTCGCGGGACCTGACGGGACGGAAAAAGCTCTTTTCGACCGTTCGTCGACGTGCCACGTTCCTCACCCCAACCCTCTCCCAGAGGGAGAGGGAGCCAGAAAAGCATTCGCGAACCAGGTTTAGGCTCGTTCAACGGTATTGGGATTTAGCGGAGGCCGCTCAGGAACGCGACCAGGTCGAGGAACTCGACCGGCGCCATCGTGGCGGCCAGCCCCTCGGGCATGCTGCTCTGCTTCAGGGCGGTCCGCTCCTCGATGTCGGCGGTCTTGATCTCGCGCTTCTCCTTGCCGTCGAAGATGACCACGCGGTCCTTGTTCTCGTCGACGAGGAGCCCGGTCACGGTCTTTCCGTCGGCGGTGGCGATGGCGGTGGAGAGGTACTTCTTGTCGACCTCGGCGTTGGGCTCGATGATCGACTCGACGATCTTGTACTTCGTGAGCCGCCTGCCGACGGGCTCCTTGCCGTCCATCTGAGGGCCGTACTCGGCGCCCTCGTTGAAGACCTTGTGGCAGGCGATGCAATTACGGCGGAAGACGGCCTTGCCGTTCTCGGCGTTGCCGCCCCTCATGTCGGAGAGGGCCTGGATGGCCTTACTCCGCGACTCGGGGCCGAACTGCTCCTTGCCGAGGAGGATTTGCAGGTAGGGCACGGCCTGCGCGCCGGTCTTCGACTGCGAGACGATCCCGTCGAGGAGCGCCTTGGCGTC
Source organism: Planctomycetota bacterium (assembly GCA_021777685.1). Classification (GTDB taxonomy): domain Bacteria; phylum Planctomycetota; class Planctomycetia; order Isosphaerales; family Isosphaeraceae; genus Tundrisphaera. The sequence goes on from JAJYDH010000325.1 coordinate 5,119, forward strand.
GGGGTCGTTGCGGGTCAGGTCGCCCTTGAGGTATTCGCCCTGCCAGGCCGACGGGTTCGCCCCGAGCGCGGCCTCGGCGGTGTAGCGGACCCAGGGGTCGGGGCCGCGCTTCAGGGCCTTCAGGACCGCCGAGGCGGCCTCGGAGGTCGGGAAGAAGCTCAGGCCCCGGCAGGCCTCGGTCCGGACCCTCGGGTGGTCGTCATCGGCGGCGTCGATCAGGAGTTTGAGGGCTTCGGGCAGGTGCTCGCGCTCGTCGGCCGCCACGCGGACGGCGGCGGCCCGGGCGTCGGCGGTCTTCGAAGAGGCCACCTCGCGGAGCAGCGCCGGGTCGACCGCGTGGAAGGTCTGGAGGGCCCAGAGGGCCTCGCAGCGGAGGCGGTCGAAGTCCTTGTCGGACGGGTCGAGCTTCGCGACCCACGCCTTGACGGCGGGGACGACGTCCCCCTCGGCCCGGGCGCGCAGCTCGGCCCTGGCGGCGTAGCGGACCCGCCATTCATAGGTCCGGAGCTGGTCGAGCAGCTCGGCCTCGGTCTTTCCGGCCTGGAGGACCGGCTTGAGCAGGGGCTTGTCCTTGTAGACGAGCCGGTAGAGCCGGCCGTTGGTGTGGTCGCGGTTGGGGTCGCGCTGGGAATACTGCATGTGACCGATGAGGGGGTTGGCCCAGTCGCCGAACCAGAGGGCGCCGTCGGGTCCGATCCGGGGGTCGACCGGGCGGAAGTGCTTGTCGGTCGACTTGATGAGGTCGAACGCCGTCTTCGGGTCGGCCGGGTTGTGGCGGACGCGGGTCCCCTTGTACCCGCCGCCGTCGTCGGCGAAGGTCCACCGGGGCATCCCGTTGGTGTTGATGACGCAGGCGTAGATGAACTGGCCCTGGACGTCGTCGGGGAACTGGCGGGTGACGAGGAACTCGCTGCCGACGACGGGGCGCATCGACTCGGTCGGGAAGACGGGATTGAGCCCCTTCCGGCCCTGATACTGGGCGCCCGAGAGGGGCGTGTCCCAGTGCTGGTTGGCGCCCGTGCCGTCGCCGCAGAAGCCCTGGCCCCACTCGTTGAAGACGTAGCACCAGGGGTTGCCGTAGCCGGGCGTGACGAAGTGGCGGACCTTGAGCGTCCTGGGGTCGAGGACGTAGGAGCCCGACGACCCGAAGTTCCGGAACGGCCCCCAGGGGGTCTCGACGGTCGTGCTCATCGAGACCCCTTCGAGCATGTACAGGAGCCCGCCGGGGCCGAACTCGAAGGCGTTGATCGTGTGGTGGGTGTCCTGCGTCGCCCAGCCGTCGATCAGGTGGACGACCTCATCGGCCTTGTCATCCTTGTCGGTGTCCTTGAGGAAGATCAGGCGGGGCTGGTCGACCACCAGGACGCCGCCGTTCCAGAACTCGAAGCCGGTCGGGCACTGGAGCTTGTCGTAGAAGGTCGTGCACTTGTCGGCCTTGCCGTCGCCGTCGAGGTCTTCCAGGATCAGGAGCTTGTCCGAGGGCTTCGGCTGGCCGGGCTTCCACATCGGGTAGGTCGGCATGGTGGAGACCCAGAGCCGCCCCTTGCCGTCGAATCCGAGCTGCACGGGCTTGGCCAGCTCGGGGAACTTCTTCTCGTCGGCGAAGAGCTTGATCTCGAAGCCGGGGGGCACGGAGCAGGTCTTGATGAACTGGTCGGGCGGCAGGATGCGGGGGCCGTCGGGCGACTCGGAATACTTGTTCTGGCCGAACCGGGTCTGGGGCGTGAACAGCTCTCCGGTGTTGCTGTCGTCGGGCGTCGACGGCACGTCCTTGCCCCGGGCGATGTCCCAGACGAGGCGGTCGCGGACGGCGGCCATGTTGCGGATCTTGACGAACTCGCGGGGGAAGGTCTCGGTGTCCCAGGTCCGGCGCCCGCCGTAGACGTACCAGCCGTTGACCATCCGGTAGTCCTGGAGGTGGACCCACGACTTGTCGTTGACGGCGGCGCGGAGCTTCTCGAAGTCGGTCGAGCCGACGTTCGCCGGGTTCTCGCCCTTGAACAGGGCCTTGTCGAGCACGACGCCGAGGAGGCGGTCGCCGGCCTCGTTCAGGTGGCACCCGTTGATGGTGAGCTGGGCGCCGGGCTCGGCGGCGAAGCGGGCCAGGGTCGGGGCGAAGACGTCGATGAAGGCCAGGTCGCGCCTCTTCGCGACCTCGGCGACGGCCCTCGCGTAGAGCTTGAGCCGGGCGTTCTCGGCCTCGCCCGAGGGGAGGTCCGGGTTGCCGGTGGCCTCGAAGGCGATCGGCGAGACCAGGACGAACCGGGGGGGCGACCCGGCGTCGTCGCGGGGGTAGGTCGTGGCGTAGAGGTCG
>JAJYDH010000326.1 GCA_021777685.1 Planctomycetota bacterium
CGACGACGCCGAGGGCGCGGGCCTCGGCCGACCGCGCGGCCTCCTCGGTGTCGGCCCGGACGACCAGCTCCAGCGAGGTCCCCAGCACGTTCTCGTGGCGGAATTCGTGGTCCGAGGCGGCGGGGGCCGCCCCGGGGGCGAGGGCCAGCAGCAGCACGCCCACGACGAGGGCGACGGGCGGCGAGGTCTGGATCGTTATCGGTCTCGAAGCCCTCCCGGTGATCGTGACCGTCGGTCCTCACGAGGCGAGATGTGGCCACTCTACAATGGTTAACACCCGGATGGTCCACGATCAAGGAAGACGGGGACCGACCGGGTTGGGATCGGCCACGCCGGGGCGGTGAATCGACGCAATCCCTGATCTCTCAAGTATTTTTTGGCGGTAAGACTTGCGTCGGCATTGCCCGGTACAACCTGATGTCACGTGACAGAGCACCGCAACCCCTGCAACCCCTGAGCGACCCCGAGAATCCGCGGGTACACCCCCAGAGGCATCCGGGGGCGTTTGCCATTGACCGATCGGGGGCGAAATTCTACCCTCCCGGCCGAATCGTCCCCGGACTTGAGCCGGATTTCTCGGCCCGATGGTTTACGGAGAAACCTCGAGATGATCGCCATGAATCGCGGTCGGAAGGTCGCCTTCTGCCTGGTCGCCGCCGCGGCCATCGGCGGGCCCGGAGCCCGCGAGGCCCGGGCGCAAGGCGGCTTCTTCAACCGAGGCGCCTCGGCGCCCGCCAAGGCCGCCCAGCCGGCCCCCGCCCCCGCGCCGGCCCCCGCGGAAGTCCCGGCGCTCAAGGAGGTCCGGGTCCCGACCAACGCCACCGACCCCATCGCCATCGTCAACAACGAGGTCATCACCCGCCAGCAACTGGCCGACGAGTGCGTCGCCCGGAAGGGGCAGGAGATCCTCGACACCCTGATCGCCCGCCGGCTGATCGAGCAGGCGATGCGGGCCCAGAAGATGGAGGTCACGCCCAAGGAGATCGACGACGAGATCGACTCGGTCGCCATGAGGACCGCCGGCGTCACCCGCGACGTCTGGCTCCGGAACCTGGACAAGGAGCGCGGGATCAGCCCGGCCCAGTACGCCCGCGACATCATCTACCCGGCCCTGGCGCTCCGGAAGCTGGCCGTGCCCCGGGTCCAGGTGACCGAGCAGGACATCAAGGACGCCTTCGAGGCCAACTTCGGCCCCCGGCTCCGCTGCCGGATGATCCTCTGCAAGGACATCCGCTCGGCCAATGAGATCTGGGAGGAGCTGCGCAAGAACCCCGCCGGGTTCGAGAAGCTGGCCAAGGACCGGTCGATGGACACCAGCACCCGGGCCACCGGCGGCGTCCTCCCCGAGCCGATCGCCCGCCACGCCGTCCCCCGCGACGTCACCGACGGCGTCTTCGCTCAGCTCGTCGACGGCGACCCGAAGGACTCGAACCCCGCCCACAAGCCGAAGGACGGCGACTTCACCGGCCCGATCCAGCTCAACGAGGCCGGCTGGATGATCATCCGCCGCGAGGAGGTCGTCCCCGGCAAGAGCGGCAAGCTCGAAGACCCGAACGTCAAGAACATGCTCCAGGCCCAGATGTTCGACGTGAAGCTCAACGCGGCGATGAGCACGCTGTTCGAGGACCTGATGAAGAACTCCTCGATCGACAACAAGCTGACCGGCCAGGTCAAGATGGCCCGCGAGGAGGAGCACCCCGACTACCGGTCCGGGCTCGACGCCAAGGTCCAGCGGATGAGCGCCGCGGGCGAGACCCAGGCGAACCCGCCGGCCGGCCGGAACATCACCGGCCCGACCTCGCCCACCTCCATCGGCGCGAACCGCGCCCCGGCAGGCGTGCCCGCCGGTGCCGCCGCCACCGCCACCCAACTGCAACAGACCATCAGGACGGCCCCTCGGACCGCCCCGCCGGGCAACTGATCGGGCGGTTCGGACATCCCGAGGGCCGATCTCGGCCGGGAATCGCGAACGGGGCCGGGACCGATCTGACTCGGTCCCGGCCCCCGTTCGTCATATCGGACAGCCGGAGACTTCCGGTCGGGTGTGGCCTCTCGCTGCGGGTCGGGGTGCCGGATTCGGCCCGGTGGCAGGAGGTTGTATCGGCCCCGAGCCCCCCGGAAGTTCGGCGAAAAGCCGGCGGGCGGGATTTCACGGCCGCCGGCCCGACAATCGTGGGTGCGTCGGGCGGTTTGGTTCGTTATAGTGAAGTCGGGGCCGGGCCTTCTCCATCCCGGCCCGCTCGGAGTCGGCGAGGGACTCGACAGGAAAGACCGCGGCGATGAACGACCACACGACCAACCCCGACCCGTCCGAGCCGTTCGACCTGGAGGTCGCCCCCCGCGTCCGGGGGCTCCCGCCCTACCTCTTCGGCAAGATCAACGAGCTGAAGTACCGCAAGCGACGCGCCGGGATCGACGTCATCGACCTGGGGATGGGCAACCCCACCGACCCGCCCGAGCAGTGGGTCATCGACAAGCTCTGCGAGGCCGCGCAGGACGACCGGAACCACCGCTACAGCGTGGCGACCGGCGTCCTGAACCTCCGCAAGGAGGTCGCCGCCCGCTACGAGCGCCGGTTCAACGTCGCCGTCGACCCCGAGCACGAGGTCGTCGCCACGATCGGCTCGAAGGAGGGGTTCAGCCACATGTGCCTGGCCCTCCTGGGGCCCGGCGACACCTGCCTGGTCCCCGCGCCGAGCTTCCCGATCCACGTCCACGCCATCGCCCTGGCCTCGGCCAACGTGATCGCGCTGGACGTCCGCGACCCTCAGGCGTTCCTCGCCAACGTCGCGAGGGTCTGCGAGAGCCTCTTCCCCCGGCCCAAGATCCTGGTCCTGAATTTCCCGCACAACCCGACCGGCACGGTAGTCGACCTCGACTTCTTCGCCGAGGTCGTGAAGCTGGCGAAGAAATACAAATTCTTCGTGATCCACGACTTCGCCTACGGCGACGTCTCGTTCGACGGCCAGCAGGTGCCGAGCTTCCTCTCGGCGCCGGGGGCCAAGGACGTCGGCTGCGAGTTCACGACGATGTCCAAGGGGTACAACATGGCCGGCTGGCGGGTCGGCTTCGCCTCGGGCAACCGGCACATGCTCAACGCCCTCAAGGCGATCAAGGGGTATTACGACTACGGGATCTTCCAGGCCGTGCAGATCGCCGCGATCGTCGCCCTCCGCCACGGCGAGGAGGCGAGGCTCGCCCAGGTGGCCGAGTACCAGATGCGCCGGGACGTGATGGTCGACGCCCTGAGGCGGCTCGGCTGGGACGTCGAGAGGCCGAAGGCCGGCATGTTCGTCTGGACCGCGATGCCCGAGCCCTGGAGGTCGAAGATGGGCTCGATCGACTTCGCCATGAAACTCCTGGAAGAGGCCGAGGTCGCCGTCAGCCCCGGCCGGGGCTTCGGCGAGACCGGAGAGGGGTTCCTCCGCCTCGCCCTGGTCGAGAACGAGCAGAGGCTCCGCCAGGCCGTCCGCCAGATCGGCCGGGCCCTCAAGACCGAGAAGGCCCTCGACGGGGTCTGACATGCTCTGCGTCTACTGCGACCAGCCCCTGGAGTGCGACGCCTGCGGGGACCCCTACAATCCCCCGGGCCTCGCCGAGTATGAGGCCCTCTCCCGCCCCGAGGTCCCGGTCGTCTGCCCGGGATGCGGGGCGGTCGTCGTCTGCCACTGGTGCAAGACGCCGTATGATGGCGAGGAGCAAGACTGAAGTTGGAGTTAATTTCGACTATTGTTGTGATGGTGTGGGGTTATGTTAAATCGTTAATCAAATCGATGCGAGGTGGTTGAAATGCTTGTTTCTTTCGAGGAGCGTTTTTACGTCGCCTCGGCCAAAGCCGAGTTCCCTCAGTACGACGATCTTGATCAGTGTCTTGACTTTCTCGGTCGCATAATGTATTTCGCCGCCGTTGAGAGGTGACCGGGGCCCTTCCACTCGCCGTTCCACGAAGGCCAGCGTGTCCGAGACCGATCGGACGAAAGCGGGATAGTCTTCGATCACTTGGCACATCAGGTCGGAGTTCTCCACCAGCATCCGGTGGAGGATGATGGGCATCTCGACCTCGCCCCAACTTGGGATGACGTGCCCTAGGAAATCCCACTCATTCTCGGGAAAATGAGCCTTTAAGGCCGTCTCCACGGATTCCAAGAACAGCCTATCCCTCTCGGCCATCTCGTCGAGGGTCGAGCACAGGAGCGTGAAGGCGACCATCACCTTCTTGAATCGATCGTCCAGGAATTTCGGTCTTGTGTAGTTGTGTCCGAAGTAAACTTCGCAGAAGCTTTGATGCTTTTTCGAGAAATCGAGCCATCGCTGGAAAATGTTGATCCCGGCAGCTTGACTGTCGGCCAGGGTGAAAAGCATGTCGATAGAGTGGAGGGAGTCTTTTCTTTCTTTAAGGCGGAAGACAGGTTCATAGATGAGATTGAATTTGGCCCTGAGCCCCCGAGCGTCCTTCTCGGCACCATAGGCAATCTCTTCGATTTGATTCGGCGTATCCGTCGCGAAGCTGAGAAGATCCTGGAGAGTGCGGACGTGATCCCTCCCCACGGTCGTCGGCGAGATTTCTCCCACCGGTTCGATGAGCAGGCGGGCGGCCTCGGAGAACGACGCCGTATGTGTATCTTCGTGAGCATTGAACCGGCAGCCTAAGACCAATGACTTGTCCCCAAATGGGAAAGCGAGGTTCTCCGGCTTCTCATAGGTGGCGATGTATGTCATCACCCCGGCCTGGTTGCGATCAACCCTGATGCCGGTGCGCCCCGCCCAATCCGTCAAATAAGAGAAGTCGAGTTCCAAATACTCCAGGCTTATCGGGCCATCTGGCAGGTGAAAGTTGCCGATGGCCGCCTGGTGGCATCTGATCTTCTCGGAAGTGGCACCGACCATGTTGAACTTCTGCCCTGTCCTGAAATTGTCGATCAGGGTGACGAAGGCTCCGTAGGGGCAATCGCCCACGACGCCGTGGATGATGGAGTATCGTTTCGCCTCTGGAGACCAACCCTGGTGGAAGGTCCCCAGCAAGACAAGTTGTAGCCCGTTGTCATCGAACTTCAGCGTCCCACCCACGGCATTGTCAGGGTCGTCGAAGGGATACCAGCGCCCACTCGCCTCGAAGTGTTGCATCGTGATGGCGACCCCTTAGGCGGCGGAAGAGAGCAGGCGTCCGTCGAAAGCCCAGTCCGGCGGACGTCCAGGGATGAACTCATCGAAGGAGATCGAATCGTCCGCAACCCAAAGGTGGGTGAGAGACATAGCCCAATCGGCCGCAGCCTCCGAGAGGGCACAGGAGATGACCAATTCTCGAATAGCATCGGGGTCGTGGAAGCTCCCGCCGACGAAATCAGGCCACGCCTGGATCTCCAATTTCCGGGATGTGGGCTCGTGCTGAATGATCCTCACCCCTTTCCGTAGGAATGGCGAATAGGCGCTGAAGATCGGGTTCCCGTCGAGGCAGTCGGGCGAGCCTGTGGAGATCCAAGGGGTCAACCATTCGGAAAGCCCAGGAGCGTCGAACGTCTCCCGTTGCCACCGCCTTATCCAGAAATCTTCCGAGGCCCGATATTCGCGTGGGTCGTTCAAAAAATTTTTGTACAAATGAGTTATCATGAGCTAATTTCCTGTCTCAGGGTCGGGTATGAATGCTCGTCCCCTGTGAACTTCGATATCAACCCGCCTCTGGTCGGGTCTCGGGGGCTGGGGGAACGACTTCTTAATGATGGGCGGGGTTTGCTCAGTCCCTCCCCTGGCGAGCATTCTGTCGATGTGACGGCGGGCCTGGACGAAGCCTTCGCCGCGAAGTTCGGCCTCTCTTTTTCCGATTTCGACCTTCAAGCTCTCCAAATGGGCGTAGCCCGTAGTGGCGAGAAGTGGGGTGGCCTGATCCCATCTTCGTGACTTTTCGACGTTGCCACCTTGGGCCTGGATACGTCCACCGTTATCCATAATTGCCTTCCAGGTCCAAACCCTCGGGATGACGTCGAATTTTAGCATGAATCAGGCCCCACGGGCAACCGATCTAGGTTCCGTGGACTGTGTCTTGAATCAGCGTTCTCGACACACATATCAATCGGCGCACCCGGCGCCAGGCTAATCCTTTAGAAGTGCTAGACGAGAGACTACGCCGATCGGGATGATTCGGTACAATACCGGCATCATCTCCGACGAAGATCCTCCGAGACGCCTCCGAAGCGTCCGCGTCGACCTCTCCAGCCACCGGGAGCCTTTGCCGTGAGCGACGGCCTGAAGCGGGTTTATGGGATCGACCTGGGGACGACCTATTCGGCCATCGCGTACGTCGACGAGCACGGCAAGCCCGTGGTCGTGCCCAACCAGGAGAGCGAGCGGATCACGCCCTCGGTCGTCCTGTTCGACGGCGACAGCGTGATCGTCGGCAACACGGCCAAGGAGGCGGCGAAGGTCGAGCCCCATCGGGTCGTCTCGCGGGTCAAGCAGCACATGGGCGACCCCCACTTCGTCTTCGAGCACGAGGGACAGGCGTACAGCCCCGAGGACATCAGCTCGTTCGTCCTCCGCAAGGTCGTCGGCGACGCCGAGATCGCCCTCGGCGGCGAGGAGAAGATCACCGACGTCGTCATCACCTGCCCGGCCTACTTCGGCACCGACGAGCGCGAGGCGACCGCCAACGCCGGCCGGCTCGCCGGGCTGAACGTCCGGGCGATCCTCAACGAGCCCACCGCCGCGGCCATCGCCTACGGCCTGGAACAGGGCGAGGACCAGACCGTCCTCGTCTTCGACCTCGGCGGCGGGACGTTCGACGTGACGATGATCGAGATCAAGGACCGGCTGATCCGGGTCATCTGCACGGGGGGCGACCACCGGCTCGGCGGGGCCCTCTGGGACGAGGCGATCGTCCTCCACCTGGCCGAGGACTTCCGCGCCCAGACCGGCGAGGAATCCGACCCGATGGACGACCCCGAGGTCCTCAATGACCTCTTCCTCCAGGCCGAGCGCGGCAAGAAGACGCTCACCCAGCGCGACAAGGCCCCGTTCCGCGTCACCCACGCCGGCAAGCAGGCCCGCGTCGAGCTGGAACGCCCGCAGTTCGAGACGATCACCCGCCACCTCCTCGACCGCTCGATCGAGCTGACCCGCGAGATGCTCGCCGACGCGAGGGCGAAGGGCTCCGAGAAGTTCGACAAGATCATCCTGGTCGGCGGGGCGACCCGGATGCCGCAGGTCCGCGACCGGATCGTCGCCGAGTTCGGCCTGGAGCCCGAGAGCTACGACCCCGACGAGGCCGTCGCCAAGGGCGCCGCGCTTTACGGCCTGAAGGAGTCGCTCCAGGACGAGGTCCGCGACCTCCTCACGCCCGAAACTCCCGAGGCCGAGGCCCCCGGCGGCGGCCTGGACCTCGCCGCCGTCTCCGAGGCCCAGGTGGCCGAGGCCCGCGACAAGATCGAGCGCGAGCT
>JAJYDH010000327.1 GCA_021777685.1 Planctomycetota bacterium
ATTGACTACAACTGCCGCGAAACGACTACTTTCGTCGCGGCAAATCCCGCAGACTCCGGGCGAGGAACACGAAGATGGCCCTCCGTCCTGTCGAATCGCCGTCGGCTTCCTGGAGATTGGATTCGCTCGGTCATCGGTCATCGGCCATCGGCCATCGGCCATCGGCCATGGCGACCCTGATCGCCCTATTGTGGTTCCATCTCGGGACCCGGGGCGACTCCGAAAGTCCGGCCATCGCCAGGGCCTCGCCCGTCATCCGGTCGCGACCGGGGTCGTTGGCCGATTCGATCTCCTGGTCCGCCGACGTGCGGCTGTTCGCATCCGCGGGGACCGATTCGGACGTGGACGTCCGCGATCGGGAGACCGGACGGCTGTTGAAGACCCTCGGGACGCCCGGTGACGAGTCCCCGAGCGGCCTGAGATCCTTGAGGTCGAATCTGGTCGCGTTCTCGCCCGATGCGTCTTCGCTGGCGGTTGGCGAATCAGAAGACGGCGTCAGCGTCCGGGATGTCCACGGGTGAATCAGCGTCTCCCATCTCCCCGAATTGCAAATTTTCAGCAATCGAGCGACTTCGTCGGTGCGTCGCTTGCTCATGGGTCCCTCCCCATTCAAGCTTAACGAAAGACCCCCATTTCAGTTGGACCAACTTTCGGGGGGGCAGGTCAGACCGGCCCATTGCTGAGCCGCTGGCCGAGCTTGAGTAGCTCGGGATGCAGAAAGCCACCCTGGTCATCTGGGGTGGCGAGTTCGGCCGGACACCCACCGTCGAGCTGAACGGCGAGGGCAAGTCACGGCTCGGCCGGGACCACAACCATTCCGGGTTCAGCGGCGGGATGGCCGGCGGCGGGATCAAGGGGGGGGCCGGTCCACGGCGCCACCGATGACCTCGGCTTCAAGGTCGTCCAGGACCCGGTCCGCGTCCACGACCTCCACGCCACGATCCTCCACCTGCTCGGCTTCGACCACGAGCGGCTGACCTACCGCTACGCCGGGCGGGACTTCCGCCTGACCGCCGTCCACGGTAAGGTCTTGAAGGACATCCTCGCCTGATCGTGCCCGCCTCCGCCGGAAGAAGGACCCATGAAAATCCGCGAGATCCTGGCCGCGATCGCGCTGCTCGCCTTTCCCGCCCGGGCCGAGGATGCGGTCGACTACCGGACGCAGATCCGGCCGATTTTCCAGGCCCGGTGCTACGCCTGCCATGGCGCCCTCAAGCAGAAGGGCGGCCTCCGGCTGGACACGGTGAAGTTGGCGATCCGGGGCGGCCAGGAGCCGGCGATCACGCCGGGAGACATCGCCGCGAGCCCCCTGATCGACCGGGTTGCCGCCGACGAGGACGACACCGCACGCATGCCCCCGGAGGGCGAGCCACTGAAGCCGGCCGAGGTCGAGCTGATCCGGGCCTGGATCGCACAGGGGGCGAGGTCCCCCGCCGATGAGCAGCCCGAGCGCGATCCCCGCGACCACTGGGCTTTCCGGACCCCGGCCCGGCCCGAGGTGCCGGCGGCCCAGCATCCGGGATGGGTCCGAAATCCGATCGACGCGTTCATCGCGGCCGGACACCAGCAACGCGGGCTGACCCCGCAACGTCCGGCCGACCGGCGGACCTGGCTCCGTCGGGTCTCGCTCGACCTCATCGGCCTGCCCCCGACCCGCGAGGAGCTTGACGCGTTCCTCTCCGACGAGTCGGCCGGCGCCGAGGACCGGGTGGTGGACCGATTGCTGAGTAGCCCTCGATACGCCGAGCGATGGGGCCGCCACTGGATGGACATCTGGCGATACAGCGACTGGTGGGGGCTCGGGGCCGAGGTCCGCAACTCGCAGAAGCACATCTGGCACTGGCGAGACTGGATCATTGAATCGCTCGACGCCGACAAGGGATATGACCAGATGCTCCGCGAGATGCTCGCGGCCGACGAGTTGTATGCCGACGACCTGGACAGGCTCCGCGCCTCCGGGTTCCTCGCCAGGCAGTATTTCAAGTTCAACCGGACGACCTGGCTCGACGAGACGATCGAGCACACGTCGAAGGCGATGCTCGGCCTGACCCTCAACTGCGCCAAGTGCCACGACCACAAGTATGACCCGATCTCCCAGGTCGACTATTATCAGATGCGGGCGATCTTCGAACCGTACCAGGTCCGGATCGACATGGTCCCCGGCGAGATCGACCCGGAGAAGGACGGCATCCCCCGCGGCTTCGACTGCAACCCGGAGGCGAGGACCTTCCTCCACATCCGGGGCGACGATCGCCGGCCGGACGAGGGGCGGACCATCGCGCCGGCGACCCCCGCGTTCCTGACGCCCGCCCCGCCGGGGATCGAGCCGGTGCGGCTCCCGCCCGAGGCGTATCAGCCGGGGCTCCGGCCGTTCGTCCTGGAGACGCACCTCGCCGAAGCCGACCGTCGGATCGCCGAGGACCGCCGGGCCCTCGAAGTCGCGAAGGCGAAGCTCGCCGAGGTCGAGCAGGTCGCGATCTCGTCCCCCTTCGCCGCCGATCGGCCCGGGGCCGGGTCGCCCGATGACCTCCGCCCCATCGGGCGGGCGAGGCTGGCCGTCGTCGTCGCCGAGAAGACCCTCGCCGCGACGGAAGCCCAACGCGCAGCGGTCGAGGCCCGCTCGGCCGCCGACCGCGCCCGATATCGCCCGCCGACGCCGGCGGATCTCCCCGCCTTGGTCGCCGAGGCGGCACGCCGGGAGAAGATCGCCGCCTTCGCGAAGGCTGACGAGGTCGCCAGCCGAGCCGAACTCGATCTCTTTCGGGCGAAGCCCGAGAAGAAGGCCGAACTCGGCAAGAAGTTGGAGGATGCCAGGACCGCGCTGGAGGCGGCAGGCAAGGCGGTCGCCAGGCCCGGCGATTCGTACACGCCCCTGCCGGGCTCCCGGAAGACGCTCGAATCGAACCTCGAGACCGAGGAGTCGCGCGGCAAGCCGTTCCCCCGGGTCAGCACCGGGCGCCGGTCCGCGCTCGCCCGGTGGATCACCGACCCGAAGCATCCCCTCACGGCGAGGGTCGCCGTCAATCACCTCTGGTCGAGGCACTTCGGCCGGCCGCTGGTCCCGACCGTCTTCGACTTCGGCCGGAAGGGGACCCCGCCGACCCACCCCGAGCTGCTCGACTGGCTCGCCGTCGAGCTGGTCGAGCACGGCTGGAGCATGAAGCACATCCATCGCCTGATCGTCACCTCGAACACATACCGGCTCGCGTCGTCGAGCCTGGGTGCCGACGAGAGGACGCTGGCGGTCGACCCCGGGAACGCCTTCTACTGGCGGGCGAACCCGATCCGCATGGAGTCGGAGGTCATCCGCGACAGCCTCCTGCACCTGGCGGGCGAGCTGGACCCGACGCGCGGCGGTCCCCCGATCCCGGTCGCCGACGCTTCGTCGAGGCGACGGAGCCTGTACTTCGTCCACTCCCACAACGAGCACCAGCAGTTCCTGGCGACGTTCGACGACGCCAGCGTCCTCGAATGCTACCGGCGGGCCGACAGCATCGTCCCCCAGCAGGCCCTCGCCCTCGAGAACAGCCCGCTGGCGACGTCGGCCGCCGAGAAGATCGCGCGCCGGATCGAGGCCGCGCACCCGGGCGCGTCCGACCGCGACTTCGCCCTCGATGCGTTCCTGACCGTCCTGTCCGCCGAGCCGACCGGGCCGGAGCGGGCCGTCGTGGCGGATGCGCTCGCCGCCTTCGCCGGGGCGGCGAGGCGAGCGGGACGGCCCGACCCTTCGGGCCGGGCGAGGGTCCGCCTCGTCCATGCGCTGCTCAACCACAACGATTTCGTGACCATCCGATGAACCGCACGAGACCCCGACGCGAGAATCCCAGATGACCGATCGCCACGCCCCGGGATCGATGCGGACAACCCCTCGCCGGACCTTCCTCGCCGACCTGGGGATGGGCTTCACCGGGCTGGCGTTGGGCGCCATGCTGGCCCGCGACGGGGTCGTCCGGGCCGACGAGGCCGGCGGGTGGAAGCCCCCGGACGGGAGGCCGCACTTCCCGCCCAGGGCGAAGTCCGTCGTCTGGCTGTTCATGAACGGGGGCGTCTCTCAGGCCGAGTCGTTCGACCCCAAGCCCGAGCTGACGAAGTACGCGGGCAAGTCGATCGGCGAGACCCCGTTCAAGGACGTGCAGAATCCCGACAAGCTCAAGCTGGCCCGCGTCACCGTCGTCAACGACGCGAACGGCCAGCAGCGCAACAAGCTCTATCCGCTCCAGGTCGGGTTCCGGAAGTACGGACAATGCGGGATGGAGCTGAGCGACTGGGTCCCGCACATCGGGGGATGCGCCGACGACATCGCCGTGATCCGCTCGATGTACACGACCGACGATAACCACGGGGCCCAGACCCAATTCCACTCCGGACGGCACATGCTCGACGGCGAGTTTCCCACGCTCGGGGCCTGGGCCCATTACGGGCTGGGCTCGCTCAACGACAACCTCCCGCAATTCCTCTCGATGGGGGCCCGCGAGTACTGGAACGCCAGGGACGGCCACTACCTCGGGCCCGCCCACGACGCCACCCCGATCCGCGTCGACCCGCGCAATCCGCTCGATTTCGGCAAGTCGGCCGGCGGGATCGGCGCGGACGAGCAGCGGATCGGCTTCGAGTTGGTCGGGCGGCTCGACCGGCTCAAGGCGGTCGAGTACCCCGACGACCCGGCGCTCGCGGCGAGGATCAAGGCTTACGAGCTGGCCTACCGGATGCAATCCTCGGTGCCCGAGGCGCTCGACCTCGACTCCGAGCCGAAGGAGACCCGCGACCTCTACGGCCTCGACGACCCCGCCACCCGCGACTTCGGCATGCAGATGCTGGCCGCCCGCCGCTTCGTCGAGCGTGGCGTCCGTTTCATCCAGGTCCAGCACGGGGCCGGCGGCGCGGGAGCATGGGACGCCCACTCGGGCCTGAAGGCGAATCACGAGAGGAATTTCAGGTCCGTCGACCGGCCGATCGCGGGCCTCCTCAAGGACCTGAAGCGGCGGGGCCTGCTCGACTCGACCATCGTGCTGTTCGCCAGCGAGTTCGGCCGGACCCCCGGCACCCAGGGGGCGGACGGCCGCGACCACCACATCTACGGTTTCAGCGTCTGGATGGCCGGCGGCGGGATCAAGGGCGGGGTCGTCCACGGCGCGACCGACGAGATCGGCTTCCACGCCGTCGAGGATCGACACTATGTCACCGACGTCCACGCCACGATCCTGAAGCTGCTCGGCCTCGACTCGAGGCGGCTGGAGATCCCCGGCCGCAAGCGGCTCGACATCGACCATGGCCGGCCGATCGACGCCATCCTCGCATGAATCGTCGCGCCGTCATTTCTTCCTGAGCGTCTGCATGTATTCGATGACGTCGATCAACTCCTGGGCCGTCATCGTCTTCTGGAGGTCGGCCGGCATCAGGGAGGTCGGCTGCTTCTTCAGCTCGTCGATCTCCGACTTCTTCAGGGTCCGGGCGATGGAGTCGCTGCCCTTGAGCACGATCTCCGCGGGCGTCTCGGAGAGCTTGATGCCGCTGACGACGTTGCCGTCGACCGTCGACGCGCTCCAGGTCTCGTAGTTGTGGCTGATGCCGGCCGACGGGAAGAGGATGGCCTCGAAGAAGGCCTCGCGACTGAGCTTCGACCCGATCTCCGAGAGGTTGGGGCCGACCTCCTTGCCTTCGCCGTCGATGACGTGGCACGTGTTGCACTTGGCGACCCCCTGGAAGACGGCCTTGCCCCGGGCCGCGTCTCCCCTCGATCGGAGCATCGCGGCCAGCGGCGGCAGGGGCTTCTCGTTGCGCGCCGGCGGGGGCGGGAACAGGGCCCCGATCTCTCGCATGAGGCCCGAGTCGTTGAAGGTCGCCGTCTGCAGGGCAAAGGCGACGGCCTGCGTCAGGTCCGGGGCCAGGGACTTGTCCTTGATCCGCCGCAGCAGATCTCGGGCCCCTTGAGGAGTCTTCGCCATCCCCCGGGCCGCGGCCCGGGCCACGGCATCGGGCGTCTTCGCGTCGTCGACCAGGGCCGCCAGGAGCGGCGTGGCCCGTCGATCCTGGGCGTCGCCCAGGACGCGCGCGAGCGCCGCGGCGGACTCGACGTCGGACCCGCCCAGCGTGGTCGTCAGGATCTCCCGCTGGCCCCGGCGTAAGAGGACCTCGATGGCGTCGACCGCCAGGCTGCCCTCGAGCCGGGCCGTCGCGAGGGCGATCAGTTCCGGATAGCGGTCCTTCATTTCGAACCGATCGACGAGCGTGACGAAAGCCGGCGTCCCCTTGGTCCGGTCCAGGACCTTTTCGACCGCCGCGCGCTTCTCGGGCGACCGGGACACGTCGCCGCCTTCGAGGCGGTTCACCGCCTCGGAGTCGATCAGCGACCGGCGGGCTTCGTCGGTCGTGCTCGCGTGGAAGGCGAGTTGCTCGATGGCTGCTCGCTTCCCCTCGCCCTTCTGAAAATCGAACGCCCGAAAGAGGCGGGGGAGTTCCTCCGTCGGGGTCGCGGGGGCCTCGATGAGCTTCGCCAGCAGCTCCGCCGACCGGGAGGCCCGCGACCGCCAGACGATGTCGCGTCCGGCCTTCGTCGAAAGGGCGTCCGGCACGGCCTTCAGGTAGGCCGCCAGGCATTCATCCCAGTGCTTCGCCGCGGCGATGCCGAGGGCCTCCAGGAACCAGCGATCGTCGCCCCGGTATGTTTTCGCGAGTTTCGCCCAATCGGCGGCCGGCGAGGAGTCTTCGGCCAGGGCGATCGCCAGCTCGCGGCGAATCCTGGGCGACTCCGAGGCGACGTCGCGGGGCGTCCATCGCCAGGAGGGCGAGAGCTCGCGACCGGCCCGGATCGCGACGATCTTCAGGTCATCATCCGCCCCCTCGGTCGCGATCTTGAGATAATTGATACCCTTGCTCGGGAGTTGGCCCAAGAGCCATAACGCGCGGGCGCGGAACCTCGGGTTCGGGTCCTCGCGGAACATCCTCGCCAGCGCGGGCTCGGCCTTCGTGCCGAAGCCGTGCAAGGCCGTCCAGGCCAGGTATCGCGTGTCCTGGTTCGGGCTCCGCAGGGAGGTGATGGCGCCTTCGACGGTCGCCACGTCGACCTTCGGCGTGACGTACTTCGCCCCCGGCGGGGCGATCCGGAAGATCCGGCCCTTGTCGACGTCGCCCATCGCGTGGCCGCCGACGCCCGGGTCGTACCAGTCGGCGACGATCAGCGAGCCGTCGGGCGCCACGCAGACGTCGCTCGGCCGGAACCACTTGTCCCGCGTCCCTTCGAGGATGGTCTCGATCCGGGCGGAGTAGCCCGCCCCTTGCTCCTTCACCGGGTAGGCGCGGACCACGTTCGGCCCGGCGTCGCAGTGGATCACCTGGTCGCGGAAGACCTCGGGGAGCAACGTCCCCTCATACACGCAGATGCCGGTCGGGGAACCGCCGCCGGTCAGGAGGAGATTGGGCAC
>JAJYDH010000328.1 GCA_021777685.1 Planctomycetota bacterium
GATCTGCCGGTGATGACGAAGCGGTGGGCCGAGGCCCGGAAGCCGTGCTCGGTGCTGATCGCCTCGCGAAGGCGGCGGATCTCGTCGTTGCGGAACTCGATGATCCGGTTGCACTCGGTGCAATGCATGTGGTCGTGCGAGGGATACCCGAAGTCGTGCTCGTAGGCCGTGCGGTTGGTCAGCCGAAGCTCGCGGAGCAGCCCCGCCTCGACCAGCAGGCGGAGGGTCCGGTAGACCGTCGCCCGGCTCACCTGGCGGCCGGCGGCCCGGAGGTCGGCGACCAGCTCGTCGGCGTCGAAGTGCTTGTGGGAATCGAAGATGTGGCGGACCAGGATGCGGCGGGGCTCGGTGAGCTTCTCGCCGCGGATCTCCAGGAACTCGCGGAACTTGTCCTCCGCGGAACCTTGCGCAACGACGGGTCCGAGGGGCGAGGGGTCCGCCATCGATGGTCATCCTCGGGCCGGGGCCGGTCCGTCCTCGCCGTCCGGGGCGACTCGGCCGACCTTCCTATCAATAACGATTCTCATTCTATCTTGGAGGCGGCCCGCGGACTACTCGCGGCGGCGGGATTCGCGGATGAGGGCCGGACGACCGGCGGGCCTGGCCCGCCGGTCATCGGCCTTGATCCCGGGATCAAGGCGTGCTGGTCAGCGGCAGCGGGGGCGTGGACAGGGTCGCGCGGGCCGACGGCGCGGGGGCGTTGCTGGCGGTCGGCGAGGAGGCCGGCGCACTGGGGCTGAGCTTGGTCTGGAGCTCGTCGAGCACCTTCTGGAGGTGATGGACCGCGTGGTCGCACCCCTGCGGGTTGCCCGAGTAGGAGAACGAGCTGGCGCGGAGCCGGCCGAGCGAACGGTCGAAGACGACGACGTGGACGTTCTCGATGAAGTCGCCCGCCGGGCCGCCGCAATGCCCCTTGAGCTTGGCGAAGTCGCCCGAGGCGACGGCCTCGACGACCGGCCGGAGCACCTCGGGGGAGACGTGGTGGGCCCCCTCGCCGTCGATGACCGTGCCGTCGGCGAAGACCTGGAGGAACATCCCGAACTGGCTGCCGCCGTCCGACCGTCCGAGCGAGATCCGGCTGACCAGCGGGTCGGCCTCGGTGATCGGCTTGTTGACCCGGGGCTTGGGGCTCACCCGGAGAGAGGGCGCCAGCGACGGGGCGCCGGACGGGGTCGTCGGCGGCGTGCTCAGGGCCGGCTGCCCGGTGAATCCGGGGCCCGGGGTGATCGTCGATGTCGGGCCCGATGTCGGGCCCGGATTCGAGTCGGCCCCGTTCGTCGACGAGCCGCCCATCCGGAACAGGCGGCCGAGGCGGCTCGGCTCGTCGCCGAGGCTCGGGGTCGCGCCCACGCTATAAAGGATCAGGCCGGCGGCGACGGTCGCCGCCGCCAGCCCCTTGATCGATTCGAGTCGCATCGCCGACCTCCTTGTCGGTTTCGGCCCTTCGGCCGGGGTCGCCCACCCTTCGGGCCGCCGTCACATCGCGACGACCCGGTAGACCTCCTCCAGGGTTGTGGCGCCTTCCAGTACTTTATCGACCGCGCTCTGCCTCAACGTTCGCATTCCCATGTCGCAGGCCACCCGGCGGACGACGTCCTTGGCGATCTGCTGGAAGACCAGCTCGCGGAGCGTGTCGTTGATCTCCATGATCTCGAAGATCCCCGACCGGCCGAGATAGCCGGTCTGGAAGCAGGCCGGGCAGCCCTCACCCCGGGCCAGCATCACCCCCTGATACTCGACCTGGTCGAGCCCGAGCATCGAGAGGTGCTGATCCTCGGCCTCGAACGTCACCTTGCAATACGGGCAGATCTTGCGGAGGAGCCGCTGCGAGATCACCGCCAGGAGGGTGTTTGAGAGCATGTAGCCGGGGATCTTGAAGTCGTAGAGGTTGCCCAGCGTGCTCGGGGCGTCGGCGGCGTGGATCGTGCTGAAGACGAGCACGCCGGTGAGCGCCGCGCGGATGCCGATGTGGGCGGTCTCCTCGTCGCGGATCTCGCCGATCATGATGACGTCGGGGTCCTGCCGGAGCATCGACCGGAGGCCGTTGCCGAAGTCGAGGTTGATCTTGGGATCGACCTGGAGCTGGTTGACCCCGACGACCCGCCGCTCGATCGGGTCCTCGATCGTCATGACGTTCCGTGTCGGCACGTTGACCCGGCTCAGGCAGGTATACAAGGTGGTCGTCTTGCCCGCCCCGACCGGCCCGGCCACGAGGACCGCTCCATAAGGCTTGGCGCAGATGTTGGAGAGCTGCTCGATCTGCTTCGAGTTCAGCCCGAGCAGGTCGAATCCGTACTCCTCCGTCACCGCCTCGTGGATCCGGACCACGATCTTCTCGCCGATCATCGTCGGCAGGGTCGCGACCCGGAGGTCGCGGGCCTGGTCCATGTAGTGGAACCTGATCCGGCCGTCCTGCGCGTGGCGGCGTTCGACGATGTTCAGGTTCGCCATGACCTTGAGCCGGCTGACCAGCGAGCTGGCGAAGGCCGGCTCCAGCTCCAGGACGTCGTGGAGCTGGCCGTCGATCCGGTATCGGACCCGGAAGAAGCTCTCCTGCGGGTCGAAGTGGATGTCGGTGGCGCGGGTCTCGAAGGCCCGGTTGAAGATCTGGGCGACGAGGTCGGGCGACCCGGCGGTCGCGGCGATCTCCTTCAGCTCATTCCGGATGTCGCGCTCGCGCTGGGTCCGGTCGAGGGGCTGGTCGACCTGCGGTGCCAGGGCGAGGGGCGCCGGGTCGGACGACGGCCCCGGCGACTCGTCGGCCGAGGTCTGAAGGGGCTGGACGTGCGAGGCCGAGGTCGGCCCGTTCGAGGCCGAGATGGTGAGCGGGTCTCTGGCTGGCGACGGCTGGACCAGCGGCACCTGGTCGATCACGATCGCGTCCAGCCGCTCCTCGGGCAGGAGCTTGAGCTTGAGGATCGTTTGGCGGAGGTCCAGGTTATGTTCCCGGCCATATTGCTGGACGGCGAGCAGTTGGGCGGCCGAGAGCAGCCCGTCCTGGATGAGAAGGGCGCCGAGGGCCTGCTCGGAGGCGAGGGGGAGTCGGTCTTGGGAGGAAAGCATGGGCACATCTCGCCGGGTCGGGCGGGCCCTCCCCGGGCGGGCGTCTCGCCCGCCGATTCGGCGACCACGACGGACCCTCCTGGGCCGTCGGGAGGGGGGCCGATCCCCCAACGATCTTCCTCCAGCGTCCGGCGGATTACCAGACGGAGGCGGCCGAAACCGGCCGACTTGACGCGATCTTCATGAGGGCGGCGACCGGCAGGTCGCCCGGATCGGAGGCCCGGGCGATCGGCCGGAGGCCGGCCTCAGGGGGGGGTCAGAAGCTGGAGAAGCCGCTGAGCTCGTCCATGAGGCGATCCAGCGCGACCTGGATCTTCTCGGGCGTCTCGTAGGTCCCGGCGGCGATCTGCTGCCGGATCTCCTCGACCTTCTCATGACGGATCTCGGGAAGCCGGCTGATCCCGTCGAGCATCTGGCCCAGCGGCGAGATCTCGACGTGATCGCGCGGGGTGCCCGCGTTCACGGTCTGGCCGGCGTCCACTCCGAACGCGGCGAGCCGAGGATAGATCGGTTGGGGCCCTTGAGCCCCGCCGGCGCCGTAGATCTCCATTTGAGCATCCCCCTTCTTGGTGTCGGAGCCCGACGTCCCTGGATACGGCCGTCGCGGGCGTTGTTCATCTCAGACCCACGGAGGCCGCGTTTGAGGTCGCCGGCGGCACTCCGCCGCCCGCGTCTCCCTCTCCGGACTTCCGCCGAGGGGCCCGGGCGTCCGCCCTTCCTGCCCCTACACCCTTATCATCGGACCGGAAGCTGGGGCGAATTTAACTTTAAGCCCGGAAAATCGCGCGAGGTTCGAGAACCGGCCCCCCGGTCAGTTGGCCGACCCCCGCCTCGCGCGCTGGGGGCCTTGCGGCTTCATCGCGTCGCTGAGCTGGGCCGACATCTGGCCGAGCCGGGCCGTGACCTCGGCGATCTGGCGGCGGACCACCTCCAGCTCGTCGCGCTGCTGGGGCGAGTTCGGCCTCGACTGGAGCAGTTCCAGCGTCTTGACCGCGTCGTCGAGCTTCATCGCGCCGTTGGCGAAGACCTGTGCCGAGTCGTAGACGCTCTGGACCCGGACATCCTCGGGCGTCGGCTTGTAGAGCGGGCTGAGGACGAACGGGTTGGCGTAGATCTTCTGGACCAGCTTGCTCCCCCAGTCGGAGGCGTCCTTGACGTTGGCCACGGTCCGCTCGATGTCGACCTTGTTCCTTGTCAGCATCGCGATCGCCAGGTCGGTGATCTGCTTTCCATTATAGAGGGCCAGGTCGGCCCGGGTCATGGTCCCCTTGAGGTGGTCGAGCAGGCCCGAGACCTTCTCCTGGTCGCGGTCGAGGACCATCCGCAGGGTGGCCGAGAGGTCCTTGGCGCTGGCGATCGTCTCCTTGATGTTGGGCCGGTTCTCGGCGAGCACGGCGTCGACCCGGGCGGCCAGCGTGACGACCTGGGCGAGCACGGCCTCGACCCTGGGCGATGCGGTGGCGATCCGCCGGGTCGCCTCGTCGACGTGGCCGACCGCCGAGGCCACCACCGGCCGGACCGACTCCGAGGTCTGCTTCAGGCCGTCGACCGTCTCGCGGACCGAGCCGACGATCTGCCGGACCTGCGGCCCGGTCGTGTCGATCGTCTCGCGGACCTGGCCGATCATGTGGCTGATGTTGCTCCGCTCGACCGGCCCGAGCCCCACCTGCTCCAGGACCGGGTCGAACATGCTGGTCTCGACCCCCTTGAGCACCCGGCCGGGCACCATCGCCAGGTCCGACTTGCCGATCGAGAGGATGTTGACCCGCGACTGGCCGGTCAGGCTCGACTCGATCGTGATCCGGGCGTCCTGCTTGAGCCGGACGGCGAGGTCGGCCGGGACCGCCAGGCGGACCCGGGCCACCAGCGCCCCGTCGACCTCGGCCAGCGTGACGGCGACCACCCGGCCCGACTCGACGCCGGCGATCCGGACCTGGCTCCCGGGCCGGATGCCCTGGCCGTCGCGGAAGTCGACGTCGATCTGCCGGCGGTCCGACAGGAATCCCGGCCCGCTCGCCGCCATCCCCAGCAGGCCGATCAGGGCCGCCAGGGCCAGGACGATCACCAGGCCGACGCGGATCTCGCGTCCCGAGGATCGAGCACTCATCGGGGTTCCTTCCCCTTGGGGACTGGCCGGATCGGCCGGACCGATCCGGGACTCTCAGAGATTTCCCAACTCAGATCCCAAATCTCAGACCTGAGATTTCAGGTCTGAGATTTGGGATGATTCAACTCCGCGGCGGCGCCAGCACCGTCGGCCCGAACGCCGCGCCGGCGTGGTAGAACAGCAGGAACCAGGCGGAATTGACGAAGAGGATCGCCAGCCCGGCCAGGCAGACGGCCCGGCAGGCGGACGACCCGATCGGCTCCCGGTCGCCGTCGACTCGCCGGGTCAGCCCCTCCTGACAGGCCAGGAGCGCGGCGACGAGGCCAAACGTGGCGCACTTGAAGGGCAGGCCCACGATGTCGCGGACCCAGAGCATCTCCAGGAACATGTCGAAGAAGGCCGGCACGGTCAGCCCCATCATCGAGTGGGCGACCAGCCAGCCGATCGCGATCCCGACGAATGACCCCCAGACGGCCAGGATCGGCCCGGCGATCGTCGCCGCCGCCAGCCTCGCCGCGACCCGCCGGGCCGGCTCGATGTCGACCTCTTCCGGCCCCGGCTCCCCGCCCAACTCGGCCACGTAGCGGGCCGAGACCATCCCCGCCAGGATGAACCCCGTCAGCAACGGGGCGAGGTTCCGGATCAGCCCGACGCCCGTCACCGGCCCGATCCCGTCGATGAACGTCGCCCCGAAATAGGCCTGCATCGACAGGAAAGACCCCATCCCGACGTGCACCAGCCCCACCATCGGCAGCCCCGTCCTGAACAAAAGGTCGAGCTGCCGCGAGGTCTCGCGCGGGAAGGAAGGGGCGGCCCCGACCGGCAGGACGATCGAGCGGAGGGCCGAGGTCGCCAGCAGGCCGAGCCGGCCGAGGTAGCCGACGACCCCGATCGCGATCCGGAAGGGATTCAGGAGGATGGCGACGGCGACGGCCGCGCCGGGGGCGGGGTGGCTGGCCATGTTGGTGTCGTCCCTCCCTGGTCGTCCGGGGCGCCGTTCCGTCGGCGTCGGCCGGATCGAGTCGCGACTTTACGCGAATCGTCGTCCTTTGGATAGGCGGCTTGGGCCCGCCGCTCCTCCCACCACGCCTTCCACCGGCCGATCGCCTGGCCCCGCTCCTCGGGGGACGCCCAGGCGACGAAGCCGAAGTCGCGGTGCGTCCGCTCCTTGAGGCCGTCGTTGGCCGTCATCCGGACGACGCGATCGGGGTCGTTGAGCCGGGCGATCAGGGCGGGCACGGCCACCCATTCCGGCTGCTGGTCGTCCAGTCCCACGGCGCGGGCCCGGACGATCGGGGCCGGGTGGATCATGTCGCGGAAGCTCTTCGGGGCCAGGCTACAGCCCGCCCCCGAGACGCCCAGCGCAATCGAGAGTCCGACGAGAAAGACCCGCTTCACCGCGGGGCCCCCTTCCCTGGAGGTCCGGCCGACACCGAATCACGGCGTCAGCCCGCGCAAACTCCCGGCCCCGCCGCGTATCCTTCGCGGCAAGCCCCCCGTCTTCCTTGCGAGGGGCGACCCCCGGGCGAGCTTCTCGCCCGTCGGCCTCCGCCGGAGCCCCATGTCTAACGGAACTCGCCGAACGACGCAACGCCGATCGTCCGGCCCGCGAGTTTGGCCGCGACCGCTCAGCCTCGCCCGGTTAGAATGACGATATCGCCCCGCGATCCCTCGGAGCCATCTCATGACCCCCGATCAAGCCACCTCCGAAGTCTCCATCCCGCCCCCCGAGGACCCAGGCGTCGCAGCCGCCCCCCCGGTCGACGATCTGGAGCGATGGGCCCCGTGGGACGGGCTATCCGACGAGCAAGGGCCGATACCGGCCTTCGGGCCGGCGAAGACCGACAAGAAGGGCCGGCTCGTCATGAGCCCGGAAGAGCGCGAGGCCCGCAGGCAAGCCTCGATGCGGATGCTCAAGGTCATCGGGACGATCACCGACGAGACCGACACGGACGAGATCTGGGATGAAGTGATGAGAGCCCTCCGGAGGGACGATTGAGTGAGTCCTGTCGTCTTCCTCGACAGCGAACCGGTCGGGCTGGCCAGTCAGCAGGAGGGCAAGCCGAAGGCGGATGCCTGCCGAGCCTGGCTTGGGTCGCTCGATGCCTACGGGGTTCAGGTCGTCATCCCGGAGATCGTGGATTATGAGATCAGGCGGGAGTTGGTCCGCGTGGGCGCGAACGCCG
>JAJYDH010000329.1 GCA_021777685.1 Planctomycetota bacterium
GGCGTAGTCGACACGGGGGCGCGGGAGGGTCAGGGTCTCGGCGGTGAACTCCTTCGCCAGGGCCGCGACGAGGTTCTCCATCGTGCCGATGACGTCCTCGTCCTCGACGAACGACATCTCGACGTCGAGCTGGGTGAACTCGGGCTGGCGGGTGGCGCGGAGGTCCTCGTCTCGGAAGCAGCGGGCGATCTGGAAGTAGCGGTCGAACCCGGCGACCATCAGCACCTGCTTGTACAACTGCGGCGACTGCGGGAGGGCGTAGAAGTGGGCCGGGTGGACCCGGCTGGGGACGAGGAAGTCGCGGGCCCCTTCGGGCGTGCTCCGGCCCAGGATCGGCGTCTCGACTTCGAGGAAGCCGAGATCCGACATGGTGTTGCGCATCAACTGCGCCATCTTGTGGCGGAGGATGAAGATCTGCTGCATCGCCGGCCGGCGGAGGTCGAGATAGCGGTACTGGAGCCGCAATTCCTCGTTGGCCTCGGCGCCGCCGTTGACCTCGAAGGGGGGCGTGGGCGAGGCGTTGAAGACCTCCAGCTCGACGGCCCGGACCTCGATGGCGCCGGTCCTGAGCTTGGGGTTCTCCTTGCCTTCGAGCCGGGGCGAGACGACCCCCCGGACGCCGATGACGTGCTCGTTGCGCAGCTCGTGGGCCTTCTGGAGCGGGCCGGCCTCGCCCCCGTCGAAGACGACCTGCGTCAGGCCGTAGCGGTCGCGGAGGTCGATGAAGATCAGGCCCCCGTGGTCGCGCCGGGTGTCGACCCAGCCGTTGAGGATGACCTCCTGGCCGATCTGCTCTCGGGTCAACTCGCCGCAGGTCTTCGTCCGTTTGAGCATGGTCGTCGCCGGGTCAGCCGCCTGGTGGAGGGTCGCGTCGGGCCGGGGATTGGGCCGGGATCGGGTCCACCTTACCCCCTCTCGACGGACACCGTCAAGCACCCCCAGGGTTCGGCCCCGGGGTCCGCGCGGGAGCGGGATTGCGAGAGCCGAACCGTTGGGGTAGCCTGGAGAAGAAGCAATTCGACCCGGGATCACCGCCCGGTCTCTCGACGCCGGGGCACGAACCGAATCAGGACCGGATCGCCATGGATTTCCAGCTCGTCGTCCTCCGTGGCCGGAGCGCCACGACCGCCCTGAAGCTCGGCGACGGCGTCACCACGGCCGGTCGCCACGACGATTGTCAGCTCCGGATCAAGTCGTCGGAGGTCAGCCGTCGGCACTGCCAGTTCTTCGAGAAGAACGGGATGCTCCTGGTCAAGGACCTGGGCAGTTCCAACGGCACGTTCCACAACGGCAAGAAGATCGAGGGGCAGCGGGTCCTGGAGGCCGGCGACGAGCTGACGATCGGCCCGGTCAAGCTCCGGGTCGAGAAGGTGGGCCAGCCGGCCCCCGCCAAGCCGGCCGCCGCCGCCGGCCCCAAGCCGGGCGACACGGCCGTGCCGACCCCGCACGTCACCCCGGGCGCGGCCTCCGACGAGTTCGAGATCGACTTCGACGACGACCTCCTGGCGAACGACGACGAGAAGACCGTCGCGGTCAAGCCGGACGCCAAGCCGGCGGCCCCGGCCAAGCCCGCGGCGGCGGCCAAGGCCGTCGAGGCCGACCTGCCCACGGCCGAAGAGCCGATCGCCGACGACGCCATCGCCGACTTCCTGCTCGACCTGAAGCTCGACGACGAGGAATGAGCGGCGATCGGGCCGGCAACAGCGGCATCGAAGCCGGGGGATGTCCTCTCGAATAGCCTCGACCTGGCCTCCTTCGTTGCAAGAAGGAGACAATCTGGGTTTTCCGGGATGATTCGACAAAAAGCTTGCTTGCAAGCCTGCTCCCTGTGCTAAAAATAGCTAGAGCTACCGACGAACGAGCGAGGCCCGGGGTCGCGGAACGCCCTCGGCCCCTCGGCCGTCGTGTTGGGGCTCCGTCGTTCACACGTCCCCCCCACGAGTCCTCGTCTCATGGCCCGTCGAAAGAACGCCCCCGAGTCGATCCGCGTCAAGCATGGGCTCTCCGAAAGGCTTCGGTCGCTCCGGAATGAGTTCTACGGGGATCGGGGGGGGCCCGACCTCGCGCGGACCCTCGGGATTCCCGTAAGGACCTGGTATAATTACGAGAACGGCGTGACGGTCCCCGCCGAGATCATCCTGCGGGTCGTCGAGTTGACGCTGGTCGAGCCGGTCTGGCTGCTCCGGGGCGAGGGCCCGAAGTTCCGCTCGGACACTCCTACTTGCCGATCGACCGGGCAGGCCGAGGGGCTCGCCGGGACCTCGGTCGCCACCCTCCTCAGGGCGGCCCTGGAGCGCCTGGAGCAGAAGGAGCGACTCGCGACGGAGTTCGCCCTGGCGACGCCCGTCGTCTCCCGCCGCGACGACGTGGCGGGAGAAGATCTCGACATCGTCCTGCACGACGGCGCCGGCCGGGCCGTCGTGCCGCTGACCCCGGCCGACGGGGCCCGCTACGACGCGGCCCGGGTCGAATGGCTCGAAGCCCGCCGGGCCTGCCGTCACCTCCGGGTCGCCGACGACGCGATGGCGCCGATCGTGGCCGAGGGGGCCCACGTCGCCTATGCCGAGGCCCAGCCGATCTCCGAGGCCTTCCACGAGAAGATGGTCGTCGCCTGGACCGGCGGCAAGCCGATCGTCCGATGGTTCCAGCATTGCGGCCGGTTCGCCCTGCTCCGCGCCGAGAACCCGGCGGCCAACCCGCCCTCGATCCTCGTGGAATTCGACCGCGACCGGATGACGGACACGTTCCACCGGGTCCTCTGGATCAGCACGCCCCACCAGTGAACGAGAGGCGGCCCGGGGCGGGTCTTCTCACCAGGAGATGAACTCGTCCAGGCAGGGCGTGATCACGATCTTGCCGTCCCCCATCCGCCCGGTCCTGGCCTGGCCGACGATGGCCTTGACGGCGGCGGCCACGTCCTGCTCGCGGACGAACAGCGTCAGCTCGATCTTGGGGAGGAACGATGCGTTGTACTCGCTGCCCAGGTAGCGGTGCAGTCGGTTCTTCTGCCGACCATAGCCCATCGCCTCGCGGACGGTCCCGCCCAGGACCTCGATCGAGTCGAGCGCGGCCAGGACCGCCCCGGTCCGGAACGGCTTGACCAGCGCGACGATCTGCACCACGCCCATCGGGCAGACTCCAGGGTCGAGGAACAGGGCCGAGAATCAATCCCCGGGTTTCTCCAGGCTACCGGGCGCCAGGAGACACCGTCCACTGGAGACGGCCGAATTCGAGGAATTCCCGGCACTCGGCCGGGCCGAGCAGGTCCGGCCAGGCCGACAGCCCCTCCTGAAACGGCACGGCGAGGTAGGCCGGGTGGACCTCCAGGACGATCGTCTCGGGCCAGGCCCCCGACTCGATCGCCCAACGGAGCAGGTGATACGCCCCCGGCAATCGGCCCGCGCGCGAGGGCAGGTTGTACGCGGTTCGCCCCGACTCGCGCTCGACCCGCCGAGGGGTAGAATCCCGGCTTTAGGATCAGCGATTCAACAACTTCCCGATTTGGAGTGCCGGAGCAAGCTCCCTCCGGGAAAGCGGGAGCAAGCTCCCGCACTCCAAGTCCTTACCCGGAAATCGGGAGGTTATTGAATCGACGATCCTTAGCATGCTCGTCCGCAGCCCGAGCACACGACACGCCAGGGCCTTCTTCCCTCGACGCCCGATCGCCCTGGCGCCACTCCACCCGGGGCGGGGTCGCCAAGCCCGGCCAGAGCGCGAGGGCGGCCAGCCTCAGGACGCCCGAGACGATCCAGGCCAGCCTCGGTATTCGAAGAACGGGCATGGCGATCGGCCTCGGGTCCTCGCTCCCTCGGGCGAGCGGGCGGGCGGGCGGGCGGGCGCGGCTCCGGGCAGCGACGCCCCCGAGATCGGCCGGAATCCTACCGACGAAGCGAGGATGCCGGAAGTCCGATCGCGGATCGGGCGCCGCGGTTCACCGGAAG
The DNA here is from genome assembly GCA_021777685.1 of Planctomycetota bacterium. Lineage (GTDB taxonomy): Bacteria > Planctomycetota > Planctomycetia > Isosphaerales > Isosphaeraceae > Tundrisphaera. The sequence continues at coordinate 3,942 of JAJYDH010000329.1, forward strand.
CCCAGCAACCCGCCCGAGGCCCGGGGCCTCGGGAGCAGGTGAGAAAGATGATCGATCAGCCGGCGGAACGCCCGGGAGCAGGCGTCGACCAGGAACCGAGGGCGGCCGGCCGTCGTCGGGGCCTTCTCGACCTCCTGGAGCACCTTGTACAGCGCCACGAACGACCGCCGCTTCGACTCGTCGAAGCAGACCTCGATCAGGGTGTGCCGGAAGCCCGAGCCGTCGGAGTCGGCATGGTAGACCCGGAACGCCGGGTTGCCCCCGTAGCGACGGAGATAGTCATCCTTGGCCCCCGCGACCGCCTCGGGCAGCGTGTCGAACTCCCGGTGCAACGCCGCGAAGACCTGGTATCCGTCTTCCGACAGCAGGGTCAGGATGAACGGGGCTCCCATCGCTCGCACCTCTTGTGATCTCGATCCGACCGATCTCCATGACGGCGGTTTACTATAACCCTCGCGAAATTAGTTGTCAAGCGTACACTAAATTCCCGATGGAGTGGGAAAGGTGGGCGGTGCCCACCCTACATAAAGCCTTTGGTTGCAATCTCGTAGGGTGGGCAATGCCCACCTTGACAGGATACCAAATTCGAATGGATGGACGACTACAAGAACTCAACCCTCTCGGCCGGCCGGGTCTTCGAGCTTCCGGTAGAGCGAGGAGAGGCCCAGGTTGAGCCGGCGGGCGGCCTCGCGCTTGTCGCCGTCGCAGCGGTCGAGGACACGGCGGATGTGCTGGCGTTCGAAGCGGTCGAGGGCGGCGCGGAGGTCGTCGGACTGGTCATCCGGGGACGATGGGGAGATGAGGTCTTCGGGGAAGTCGGCGAGGGTGAGCGTCGGCGATTCGCCGAGGATCACCGCTCGTTCGAGGGCGTTGCCCAGCTCGCGGACGTTCCCCTTCCACGGCGCGGCGGCGAGCCGGCGGACGGCCGCGTTGTCCAGGCCGTCGACCCGCTTGTTCAGCGCCCGGGCGTGGCGGGCCAGCAGGACGGCGATCAGGTCGGGGATGTCCTCGCGACGGTCGCGCAGGGGCGGCAGGGGGATGCTGACGACGTTCAGGCGATAGTACAGGTCGGCCCGGAACCGGCCGGCTGCGACCTCGACGGCGAGGTCCTTGTTGGTCGCCGCGACGACCCTCGCGGCGATCGGCTCGGGTCGGGTCGCGCCGACGGGCAGGACCTCCTTGGCCTCGATCACCCGGAGGAGCTTGGCCTGGGTGAGCAGCGGCAATTCGCCGATCTCGTCGAGGAAGACCGTCCCCCGCCCCGCCGCGGCGAACAGCCCCGAGCGGTCGCGGTCCGCGCCCGTGAAGGCGCCCCGGACGTGGCCAAAGAGCTGGCTCTCCAGCAGTTCGTGCGGGATCGCCGCGCAGTTGATCGCCAGGAACGGCGTGTCGGGGTCGGACCCCTGCGCGTGCAGGGCCCGGGCGACCAGCTCCTTGCCGGTGCCCGACTCGCCGGCGATCAGGACGTTGCTCCGGGTCGGCCCGAGCTTGCGGATCAGCGTCTTCACCTCGCGCATCGCCGGCCCCTCGCCGACCAGCGCCTCGATGTCCACGGCCGCGTGGAGCTGGCGGCGGAGCGCCTGGTTCTCGGCGGTCAGGCGTCGGTAGCGCATCAGGCGGTCGAGCTTGGTCAGCAGCTCGTCGAAGATCACCGGCTTCATCAGGTAGTCGTGCGCCCCCTTGCGGAAGGCGGCCACGGCGCTCTCGACGGTCGCATACGCGGTGATGATCAGGACGAGCAACTCGGGGCGGAGCCGGAGCAGCTTTTCGAGCAATTCCAGCCCGTCGAGCCCCGGGAGCTGGACGTCGCAGAGGGCCAGGTCGGGCTCGAACCGCTCGATCGAGGCGAGCGCCGAGCGGGCGTCGGAGGCGACGGCGACCTCGTACCCCTCGCCCTGGAGGAACTCCTGCAAGGTCGAGGCGATGACCTCCTCGTCGTCGACGACCAGGATTCGGCCCCGGCATGGTCGGGCGCGGGTCATCGGGCCACCCCCTCGGCCAGGGCCGGCCGGGCGACGATCGAGGGCGGGTCGGGCCGGTCGGCGGGGAGCCGGATCAGGAACGTCGTCCCCCGGCCGGGCTCGGATCGGAAGGTCAGCGTCCCGCCCATCTCCTCGACGATCTGGCGGCTGACGAACAGGCCCAGGCCGGTCCCGCTGGGCTTGGTGGTGAAATAGGGCTGGAAGAGCCGGGCCCGGTCGTCGGCCGCGACCCCCCGGCCGTCGTCCTCGACGCTCAGGACCACGGCGCCGGCGTCGTCGCCGAGTTCGAGGTGGATGCGCCCGCCCCGGCCGGTGGCGTCGATGGCGTTGAGGACCAGGTTGAGGATCACCTGCGCCAGGTGGTCGCGGACCCCCCGGACCGGCGGGAGGTCGGCTGGGACGTCGGTGGTGATGGCACGTTCCTTGGTCCTCTGGTAATACTTGGCGATCCCCAGGGCCTCCTCGACGAAGTCGACCGGGCGGACCCGCCCCCGGGCGGTCGAGGCGGGCCGGGAGAAGTCGACCAGCTCGCGGATGGTCCGCTGAATCCGGCCGAGCTGGCGCTCGGCCAGCTCCAGCTTCTCGTTGGTGTAGGGGTTCGGGTCCTTCCGGCGGATCATCTGGATCAGGGAGCTGATCCCGGCCAGGGGGTTGCCGACCTCGTGGGCGATCCCGGCGGCGAGCAGGCCGAACGCCGCCATCTTCTCCTGCTGGATCACCCGGGCCTGAGACGCCCGGAGCGCCGCGGTCCGCTCGGCGACCCGTTCTTCCAGCTCGGCCCGGTGGCGCTCGAGCGCCTCGTTGAGCCCCTCGAGCCGGGCCCCCGTCGCGTTCAGGACCGACGCCAGCGCCGAGCTGGCCCAGGCCACGCAGGCCAGGATCACCACCGTCTCGGCCACCGAGGCGAGCCCGGCCCGGTCGAACCCCAGCGCCCAGGCCAGGCCGGCGAAGCTCAGGCAGTGGAGCCCGCAGGTCGTCCAGGCGACCGTCCGGGGATAGCGGATCGCGCAGCAGATGATCGAGAGCAGGTAGTACCAGCGGAACGGGCTGTGGAGCTGGGCGTCGTTGAAGCAGAGCAGCGTGATGAAGACCGACTCCATCAGCGAGACGAACAGCGGCCACCGCCGGAGGAAGACCGCCCCGAGCCGGTAATAGACCGTGTCGAGCGTCGCGTAGATCGCCCCGAGCGCGAGGAAGACCCGGACCGCCGAGGGGTTGTGCAGCCCCGACCTCGCCTCGACCAGGATCACGCCCGTCAGGATGCCGAACCAGCGGATCTTGACCACGATCAGTTCGGTGGCCAGCTCCCAGTTCAGGCGATCGGTCTCCCCCGAGTGCATTCGACCTCCGAGACGATCCGGCCGGACGGCGTCCCGAGGGGCGGCCCTTCGGCCCTCGGACCGGGACATTATAGCCGAA
>JAJYDH010000330.1 GCA_021777685.1 Planctomycetota bacterium
TTCGGCTGCGTGGTGCTCCACGAGCTGGGCCATGCGCTGGCGGCCCGGCGGTACGGCGTCCCCACGTCCGACATCACCCTGCTGCCGATCGGCGGCGTCGCCCGGCTCCAGCGCATCCCGGAGCACCCGGCGGAGGAGCTGGTCGTGGCGATCGCCGGCCCTCTGGTGAACGTCGTCATCGCCGGCTCGCTCTGGCTCGCGGGGGTCCGGCCGCCGGTCGGCTCGGGCGACGCCCAGTTCCTGGTCCAGGGCCAGTTCCTGCCCAAGCTGATGTTCGTGAACATGTTCCTGGTCCTGTTCAACCTCCTGCCCGCCTTCCCGATGGACGGCGGGCGGGTCCTCCGGGCCCTGCTGGCCATGCGGATGGATTACGCGCGGGCGACCCGCGCGGCGGCGTCGATCGGCCAGTTCATGGCGATCCTCTTCGGGTTCCTGGGGCTGATGGGGAACCCGATGCTGCTCCTGATCGCCCTGTTCGTCTGGATCGGCGCCGAGGGCGAGGCCCGGCAGGTCCAGGAGCGGGTGACGCTCCGCGACGTCCCGGTCCGCTCGGCGATGCTGACCGACTACCGGACCCTGGCCCACTCCGACACCCTGGGCCACGCCGCCGACCTCCTCCTGGCCGGGACGCAGCAGGACTTCCCCGTCCTGGGCGAGGGCCGGCCCGACGGCGTGCTGACCCGCGACGCCCTGTTCGCCGGCCTGGCCCGAGGGGGCCGCGACGCGCTCGTCGGCGACGTCCCGCTGCCGACACTGGGACGGGTCGAGGTCGGAGAGCCCCTCGCGCCGGCGGTCTTGAGGCTCCGCGAGGGGGGCGAGCCCTGCCTGGAGGTCGTCGACCGGGGACGGCCCGTCGGCCTGCTCACGATCGAGAACATCGGCGAGTTCCTCATGGTCCGGACCGCGCTCGCGGCCAGGTCACCCGGCCCGGTCGCCCCGACTCCGCCCGACCTCGCCCGATAACCGACCTCGGCGGGTCCAGGCCGCCATTTGCCGATAAGGGCCCTTCCGCCCGAGGCCCTTCCCGATCCCTTGCCTACCGGGTAATCTGGGAAACCTGGGACAATTTCATCCGACAAAGGTCGTCCACGGCGAAGGGCAACGACGATGCGGAACGGCGAGGGGCGTCAGGCCCATCGGTGGGGTTGGGAGCCGCTGGAATCGCGGGTCGCGCTGAGCCGAGCGGCCTCCTTCGGCGCGGTGGGCGACAGCCTCACGGATGAGTACCGCTTCTACCCGCCCGACAGGAGCCAGGCCCGGAACTGGGTCGAGACCCTGACCGCGACGAGGAACGTCGACTTCGGCGCCTACACGACCCGGGACCGTGGCCTGCCCCGCGACCAGGGCTACGCCAACAATTGGGCCAAGGAGGACGCGACGACCCAGGGCGTGGTGGGAGGCCAGCTCCCCGGCCTGGCCCGCCAGGTCGCCTCGGGCAGGGTGACGTATGCCGCCGTGGGCATGGGCACGAACGACTTCCTGTTCTTCGCCGAAAGCGTGGCCGCCCAGGCCCTGGCCGGCGCCCCGCCGACGAACCTCGGGCAGGAGCTGGCCGCCGTCGAGGCCAACGCCGTGGCGAACTTCGACGCGACGGTCGAGACGCTCCTGGAGGCCAATCCCGGGGCCAAGGTGATCGTCGAGACCACCCCCGACATCCGCCAGGTCCCCATCGTCGCCCAGTACCTGGCCATCCCCGGGATCGGGCCGGTTGCCGACGCGATCGCGGCGGCGCAGGCGGCCTACAACCAGAACATCCGCCAGGTCGCCGCCGACCTCCACCAACGAGTCGCGTTGGCCGACCTCGCGGCCCAGGCCGATTCCTACGAGAGCGGATCGGCGACCACCCTGCCGATCGGCGGTATCCAGGTGAGCCTGACGACCACGGGCGACAACTTCCACAACGCCGTCCTCGCCGACAAGATCCACCCCGGGACCGTCCTCCAGGGCCTGATCGCCAACGACATCGTCGCCGCCGCCGACGCGCTGGGCGCCTCGATCAAGCCGCTGAGCCCGGCCGAGATCGTCGGGCGTGCGCGAGACGTGGCGAGCCACCCCGGCACGGCCCGCTGACCGAGGGTCATTCATAGGTCGTCGGTTGTGCGAAGACCCCCTATCCCCTTGCGGGCTGGCCGGCCGTCACTTTCGGGGCGGAGCCCTTTGGAGTGCGGGAGCTTGCTCCCGCTTTCTCGTCCCGGAGCTTGCTCCGGGCGCCTTCGACTCCGCCCGACTGGCCCGCGGAGCAAGCTCCGCTCACGAAAGCGGGAGCAAGCTCCCGCACTCCAAAGGGCCGGGACACTCCCGGCGCCCGGCAGGGCGAAAGTGACGGTCGGTCGACCCCGTTCTGGGGAGGGATCATCGCTTCACTGGCGACCTTCGAACGCCCCGCCTCGCCGACCCCATCAACTGGACGAGCCCCCTCGGCCCCGATAACCTGGGACGGATCGTCCCCGATCCGACCAACTGATCCGAGGTCTCCCCGATGGCTCGCCGCCCGATCGTCCGGCCGGGTCGCTCCTTCCTCGTGCTGATCGTCGCGGCGATGGCCTCGCCGAGAGCCGACGCCCAGGCCCCGAAGCCGTTCCCGCTCCCCAAGGACCGCGCGGCGTGGGACTCCCGCCGCGACGGGCTCCGGGCCCGGGCGGACGACATGCTCGGCCGAGACCTCCCGGCCCGGCCGAAGGGGGCCCGGCTCGAAGTTACCGGACGAGGCTCGAAACCGGGGCTGGTCGTCGAGCCGTTCACGATCGACGGCGCCTCGGGGCCGATCCGAGGCGTCCTGGCCCTGCCGGAGGGGACGGGCGATTCGCGACGGATGCCTTTGATCCTGCTGGTCCGCGAACCGGGGCGCCCGGCGATGGGGGCCGTCGAGGAGCCGGGCTTCGACGGCCGGCCGCCGGCGGTCACGCTCGCGGGGTTCGGCTTCGCGACCCTGGCGATCGACCCCAATCCCGCCGAGGGTGCCCACCTCCGGGAACTCCGGGTCGCCCTCGACGCCGCGCTGGCCCGGCCGGAATTCGACCCCGACCGCCTGGGCGTCGTCGGGATCGGCCCGGCGGCCCGGGTCGCGCTGCCGCTGATGGCGATCGACGACCGGATCGATTGCGGGGTCGTCGCCGTCGAGTCGGCCGACCTGGAGACTTCGACCGGCCCGCGACCGGAGGAGCTGGCCGCCCTCTGCGCCCCCCGGCCGCTCTCGCTGATGGTCGGCGAGGCCCTGCCGTTCCGGCCGGACTCGCCGGCCAGGGCCCTCGAACGGGCGGCCAAGGGCGTCTACAAGGTCTACGGCCCGGCGGGGACCGGGCTGGCGATGAACATCTTCGGCGAGTTCCCGGGGCATGCCTCGGTCGCCACCCGGCTCCAGTGGATGGCCGGCCTGGAACAGCTCGACAAGCACCTCCGCCCCCAGGGTCCGGCGCCGCTCGGCCACGCCCCCGAGCCCGAGCCGGAGGCCGACGGCCGGTTCGTCGACGTCGCCGAGCATGGGATTGCCGGCTGGTCGGCCGAGATGTCGCAGCGCCCGGGGACCTGGTCGTGGTCCGACGGCGTGATCACCTGCAAGCCCATCGGCCCCGGCGAGTTCGGCTGGCTCCGGCTGCCGATCGAGGTCGACGACTTCGTCCTCAAGGTCGAGTGGAAAGTCCCCGAGAAGGGTAACGGCGGCATCTTCCTCCGGGCGAGGCCCGTGACCTGGACCCTCCCGCCGGGCGACCTGTCCAAACCCCGGCTCCAGGCCCTCGGGCTGGAGTGGCCCTCGCGGACCGGCCTGGAACTCCAGGCGCAGGCCGACCCGGGCGACGCCAATCGCTACAGCAGCGGCTCGCTCTATCGCCACGCCGCCCCGGCCGCCAACCCGACCCTGGCCCCCGGCCGATGGAACCGCTACACCGTCCGCGCCCGGGGCCCCCGGATCGAGGTTTGGAGCAACGGCCAGCAGGTCCTCGACACCTCGATCGACCGCTACCCCGAGACCCTGCCCGACCCGCCGCTCCGGGGCTACATCGGCCTCCAGAACCACGGCTCGCCGGCCGAATACCGGAACGTCAGGCTGCTCCGGCTCTCCGATCGGAAGGATTGATCCAAGAATCGCCGGCCAGGGGCGAACACCCTCCCGGCGATCCTCCGCTCCCGAGGTGGCACCGATCCAGGGCGCCGCTTCAGCCCTTCCGATCGAGCTTCCCCGGGCATTCAGCGGGCCGGCCCGCCCTTCCGGAGCGCGATCAGGTGGATGCTGCCGCCCGAGCGGTTGGCGACGGCGATCAGGGCCCGGTCGGGGTCGTAGGCCAGGCCGAGGGGCCGGGTCGACGCGAGGTTCGCCCGCCCCTTGAGCGGGAGCCGGGCGAGGGGCTCGCCGGGCTCCGAGCCGGCGGCCAGCAGGGCGATCCCGGAGCCGAACGGCAGGGTCACGGCCCGGAAATTGGGCTCGCCCGGGACCTCGACGACGTCGCCGATGCCGCCTTCAATCGGGCGGATGTCCGGCTCGGCGCCCGGCCGGGACTGGTGCCAGAGCGATTCGTTCCCCTCGTCGGCCGCCAGGAGCCCGCCGAGGTGGTCGAAGCGGAGGGCGTCGGGGCTGGACGGGCCGGGCCAGGCACTCCGGGAGATGAGCTTCGGCCGATCGATCTCGGCCAGGTCCACCCAGGCGATGGCGTTGGACCCCTGGAGCGACACGCCGGCCCTCGTCCCGTCGGGCGAGACCGCGAGCCTCGCCGGGTCGTCGCCCGGCCGGTCGAAGTCGAGCCGGCCGACGACCTGGGGAGTCTCCGGGTCCGAGGCGATGTCGTAGACCGAGAGCGACGGCATCGGCCGGTGGTCGCCGCCTTCGCCCCGGCCGGAGGTGAGCACCAGGGCCCGCCGGCCGTCGGCGGAGATCGCCAGGTCGTCGGGATACATGCCGACCCGGACTCGCGGGCCGGCCGCGTTGCCGGACAGGTCGAATGATTCCCACCAGCCCTCCTCGACGTGCCGGGCGTCGTTGTTCGGCCGGACGAGGACGTAGATCCGGTCGGCCGTCGGCCAGAGCGCGACGGGCCGGCCGTCCAGCTCGATGTCCCGGGCGAGTTCGAGGGCATCCGCCCCCGTCACCCGGTAGAGCATCACCCGCCCGTACCTCGGGCAGGTCGCGGCGAGCAGCCGGCCATGATCGGCGAAGGTCAGCCGCTCGGCCCGCTGATGGCCGGTCGCGACCCGGTCGACCTCGGTGACGCGATACGGCCCGGCCTCGACCGAGAACGTCCGGCTCGCGTTGATCGCGAACCCCGCCCCGCCCAGGCCGACGGCCACGACCGCGAGGACGACGACCAACCCCGTCGAGATCCGCCCCGAAGGCCGATCTCCCCCCTTCTTCCGGCGGAAGTTCACCCGGGGCTCGGTGCCGTCCCAGATCCGGACGATGTTCTTCCGGTGCCGGGCGACCAGCAGGCCCATCAGGCCGATCGAGGCGATGGTCATGGCGATTTGATCCCTGGACCAGGGGTGTTGGACCCTCGTGAAGTGGACGAGCAGCCAGAACACGCCCCCCATGATCGACGACATCGACACGAATCGGGTCACGATCAGGCAGGACACGAAACCGGTCGCCGCCGCGACGCTGGCGAAGGCGTCGAGCGCGAAGACGGCGCCCAGGCTCGTCGCCACCCCCTTCCCGCCCCTGAACTTCAGGAAGACCGGGAAGTTGTGCCCGAGGATCGCCGCGACCGCCACGCCCACCGGCAGGTGGGGCAATTCCTGCCCGGTCGCCCGGCGGGCCAGCTCGGGCAGGTCGAGCGTCGGCAGGAACCCCTTGAGGAAGTCGAGCAGGAAGACGACCACGAAGAACCGGAACCCGAGCACCCGGCCCACGTTGGTCGCGCCGATGTTGCCCGAGCCGACCGTCCGGATGTCGACCTTGCCGAACCACCGGGCGATCAGCAGGCCGAACGGGACCGACCCCAGCAGGTAGGCGAAGACCAGCGACGCGAGGGTCGCGAGGGCCGCGTTCATTGGCCGCGTCCGATCCCGGGATTGATCTTGCTCCGGCCCGCGAAGGAGATCGGGCCGCGTTCGATCACCGACGAGCCGATATGGGACCTCAGGTCGGCCTCGGCCGTCCCGTCGCCCTGCGACGGATCGCCGAGGAACGACCTCCGGCGGGCCTCGAAGACCTCGTTCGCCGTCGCGTAGTCGTCGTGCCGGCCGATGTCGAGCCAGTAGCACGGCTCCTTGAAGCAGTGGACCGGCCGTCCCGCCCCCCGCATCGTCTCCAGGAGGTCGGGCATCTGCAAGGGGGCGCCGGGGGTGAGGTAATCCCAGGCGACCGGGTCGAGGATGTAGAGCCCCATGCTGACCTGGAACGAGAACTCGGGCTTCTCGCGATAGCCGGCGAGGACGTGCGGGTCGTCGCCGAATTCGAGGACGCCGAAGTCGATCTTGACCTCGCGAGGGTACGACGCGATCGTCGCCGACGCCTTCCGGTCGACGTGGAATCGGTACATCTCGGCGAAGTCGAGGGTCGTCAGGATATCGCCGTTGATGACCAGGACCGACTCGTCGGGCCGGTCCATCAGGGCCAGGCCGCCGGCCGTGCCCAGCGGCGTGAGTTCGCGCCGGTAGGTCAACTTCGTCCCGAACTTCCGGCCGTCGCCGAAGAACGCCTCGATGAGCTGGGTCAGGTAGCCGGTGATGACCGTGACGTCGCGGAACCCGAACCGGGCGAGCTGGCGGAGCACGACTTCCATGATCGGCAGCGGGTCGACCTCGCCGATCGGCATCAGCGGCTTGGGCAGGACCGCCGTGTACGGGCGGAGCCGGGTCCCCTTGCCGCCGGCCAGGAGGATCGCTTGCATACTTCGTGCTCCGTCGGCGATGAAGGAAAGGGAAGCTCCGATCAGGCGGCGCCGCGCGATCGGTCGGGTTGGCGTTTCGAGGCCGCGACCCGCTCGAACACCTCGATCAGCCGGGCGACGTGCCGGTCGAACGACTGCTCGCGGCCGAGCCGGACGGCATGCGTCGCCATGAGTTTCCGGGCGTCGTCGACGGCCATACGGTCGAGCGCATCGGCCAGCGCGGCGCGGGCGTCGGGGGCGGGGACGACGAAGCCCTCGCGCCCCTCGGCGATCAGCTCCCCCGCGCCGTTGCAGGCCGTGGTGATCACGGGCAAGCCGCAGGCCAGGGCCTCGAAGACGACGAGCGAGCAGGGGTCGTAGTAGGTCGGCAGGGCGAAGAAGTCGGCGGCGTGGAAGCACGGGCGGATGTCGGGCTGGAACCCGAGGAGGTGGACCACCCCGCCCAATCCCAGGCCCTCGACCATCGACCGGAACGGGCCGGGCTTGCCGCCGCCGCAGGCG
>JAJYDH010000331.1 GCA_021777685.1 Planctomycetota bacterium
GCTTGCTCCCGGCGGCGGACGCCCGACAGATCCGGGAGCAAGCTCCCTCCGGGTAAGCGGGAGCAAGCTCCCGCACTCCAAAGGCTTCCCCCGCGAACCGGGAAGTTATTGGATCGGCGGTCCTAACCTGTTCCGAAGGTCGAAATGAAAGGGGTCGGCGGCCGGATCGATCGGCGGCCGGCCCCTTCCGTTCATCCCCGCGGCGGGCTCAATGAAACACGGGCTCGGCGAGCGAATCGTTGCCGCCGGCCAATCTCGCCCGCTCCTGATCGTCGGGCAGATACCGCGAGCCCCTCAGGTAGAAGAAGCTGCCCAGGACCAGCATCGGAACCACCGAGAGCATGCCGACGGTCAGGTTGGTCGGCCCCGTCGGCGAGGGAGTCACCCTCGCCCCGATCGACTCGAACATCCGCCCCAGGCTCGACCCGGCCACCGTCGGCGTGCCGAACAGGTCCGAGACGTAGCCGATCAGCAGCGGCGAGCTGATGTCGCCGAACAGGTGGACCAGGAAGATGCACAGGGCGTATCCGGCCGCCCGGCGATTGGCGGGGACCACGTTCGCGGTCACGGTGTTGCCCGGCCCGAGCACCGAGGCCATCATGATCGACGCCACGAACAGGAAGGTCAGCGAGGTCGTCCGGTCGGAATCGAGGATCGCGCCGACGATGCAAGGGGCGGCGATCGCCACGGCCACCCCCGGCCAGATCAGGTAGGCTCGTCGGGTGAACCGCAACAGCGTATCGGCGGCCACGGTCCCCAGGACGATCCCCAGGAGGCCGGCGCTCGCCGTGATGATGCCGATCCAGACGCCCGCCTTGGACCCGTCCATCCCCTGGACCCGCTGGTAGAACGTCACCGCCCAGACCGCGTAGGCCCCCAGGGCGAACGTCACCGCCGCCTGGCCGGCGGTGTTGTAGACGAAGCTCCGCGTCTTGAAGATTGAGAGGTACTCGGCGAGGTTCGGCCGGTCGCCCTTGGTGGCCGTCTTCCCCTCGGAGGCGCCTCGGCCGGGGTCGTTCATCAGCAGTCCGGCGACGGCGGCGACCAGCCCCGGGATGCCGACCACCCAGAACGCGTTCCGCCAGTCCGAATGGCTGGAGAAGTAGCCGCCGATCCCCGACCCGATCGCCCCGCCGACGGGGAGGGCCAGGAAGTACAGGCCCATCACCCGCCCTCGGTACTTCGGCGGGAAAAGGTCGGCCAGGAGGGTCGGGGCGATGATGCCGTAGCTCGCCTCGCCGATCCCGAGCAGGGCCCGCCAGAAAAACATGTCGTAGTAGCCCGAGGCGAACGCCGTCCCGACGGTCGCCAGGCTCCAGAGCGCCACGCCGGACGAGAGCAGCCGCCGACGGCTATAACGGTCGCCCAGCACGCCCATCAAGGGCGAGGCCACCGTGTAGACGACCATGAACGACACGCTCAGCCAGCCGAACTGGGTGTCGCTGAAGCGCAGCTCCCGCGAGATCTGCGGCCCCGATGAGAAGAAGACATAGCGGTCCACGTAGTTCAGCAGGTTCATGCTGAACAGGACGACGAGCGCGAAATAGGGGCTCTGGATCGGGAAGAGTGAGCGTCGGCCGAGGCCCGAGGCGATGGCGGGACCGGGATCGGGGGAGGACATGAGGCGCATCTCGGATCGAAGGGCGGGGCCGGTAGACCCGGCTTTTATACCCGCTGCGGGGCCCGCTGGCGAGTCCTTCGATCTCCCCCGGCCTACCTCGGCCGTTCAGGACGAGGCTTTTCGAGCGGTGGCGGCCCGCTCGGCCCCCTTCTTGTTGACGATCTCGGCGTTGATGACCACCAGAAGCTCGGTCGAAGTCGGGACCGTGCCGGGGATTCTCAACTTCAGGAACCCTTCCTTGTCCATAAGGATGCCGGGCTGGATTCCCGCCGAGATGATCAGGGTCTGGCCCAGCGGCCAGTTCTTGATCGGCTGGTTGAGCCGGGTCTCGGAGACCTCCGGCACGTCCAGGGTCAGCTCGCCCGGTCCGACCTCGCGCGGGGCCAGCACCCGGACGGGATGGAGCTTGCGGACGAGGTTCGTCGAGAGTTCGATCGCCGCGTCGAGCGTATCCCCCTCATAGCTGAGGAGCGGGCTGAACTTGAGGACGACGCCTTCCATCAGGTTCTCGACCTTGGGCTGGAACCCGAGGCCGACCGTGCTCTCGCGCTGGACGCCGCCGTTGAAGCCCCGGGCCTGCGTCTGGTCGAACTTCAGGGTCTGGCCGTTGAGGACCTCGACGCTGGTGTTGCCCAGGAGCTTGAACCCCTGCCAGAGCGCCATCTGGGCGATGACCCCCTCCGCGTCGGCGGCGCTGGTGTGCCAGATCTGCTGCCCCTGCGGGCCGTTGCCGATCGGGGTCAGCCTCTGGTGGACGGCGTATCGCCATCGCGAGTCGGCCGCGGCGATGAACCGGACCCGGATCGAGAGGATATCGGCCTGCGAGTCGGTGAACCGCTCGACGACCTCGGCCACCTGCTTGAGGACCTTGATGCTGTTATAGGCCCGGAGCTGGGTCCGGCTGGCGCAGAGGACGGCGATCTTGTCGCCGTGCCAGGGGGCGGGGGTGGTCCGGCGGAAGATCCAGTCGATGATGGCCGTCTGGGGGCTCGTCGCGTTCGGATCGAGCGCGGTGTAGTCGCCGATCGGGAAGTTCTGCCACTGGAACCCGGCCTGGTTCGGGAAGTTCGCCGGGACAGAATCCGGGACGGTCGCCTCGGGACCGGTGTCGGGATTGGCCGGCTCGGTATCCTCGGCCAGGTTGCGGGCCCGGCGCGAGGTGGCCGGCGGCTCAGCATCGTCGGAGACCTGGCGGCTCCGGGCCGCCTTGGTCGACCGCCGGGGCGAATCCTGGCCGAACAGCCTCGCGGGTAACGCGAGCAAGGGGAGCAGGAACAAAGAGCGGCGCTTCATGCCAGGGGCCTCCTTGCCGATCTGGCGGTGCGATCCTCGACACCCATCGATGCCGCGAATTCTTAGCAGAGGCTGGAGATTTCCTCAAGCCCAAGAGGTCGGCGGATGGGCAGGCCGTTTCCGCTCCCCTGGAGCACCTGGAATCGCGGAAGCGGACGATCACCACTCAATAGGCAGACAATGCATCAGGGTATTGAGACGTTTCCGGGCCTCTTCGATCGAGACCTCGTCAGGCGGCATCTGGTCGTCGCGCTCATGCACCATGAAGTTGCGATATTCGCGAACTTCGTGGACGCCATCCCGTACGTCCGCCGACACCGCCCGGCCTTGCTTGACGCCAGCAATCCAGTCGATCAGATTCTTCGTCCCGATCCGGTCGTCGGGGCCCGGCGCCGTCTTGAGACGCCAATACGAGCGAAGCGCCGTCTCGAACTCGGCCCACATCCGGATCAAGTACGTCGACTCGGCCCGTTCACCCGCCGAGTCGAGGTCGCGGCGCGACGTCTTCGTCGGAAGTTGAGCAAAGCCGGCCAGGGCGACCGGACCAAAGTGAGCGATGGCGGCGGCCACCACGTAATACTCCCGCTCCGCCCCCTTGACCCGGTCGATGAAGCCTTGCCGTTCAGCCATTGACGGCCATTTCGTCGAGGATCGCGCGGATCGTCTGCTCGGAGTAAGGCCGAGGCGAGATTTCTACAACGCTTTCCCTCGCCGTCGGATCGGGCCGTTCGCCAGAATGCACGACCCAGCGATCGCCCTCGAAGTATAGGCTGGCGATGTCATCGTAAGCAGGCGCCGCATACAGGTCGACCGCCCCTTCGGCTCCCGGGACAAAGCGCGCGACCGGGTTCAGGACGACCTCGACGGTATCCTTCTCCATCATCAGAACCGGGACTTTGTACGAACCGATCCGACGTTCGTCGACCGTCTTGCTGATCCGACGGGTCCGCCATCCGTAAGCCCGGGCCCAGCCTTCGACCTCGCCGACGAGGGCGTTCAGGCGACTCAGCCACTCGGCCTTGACGGCCTCGGGATCGTCGATCCTTGGTATCGTTTCCCCCGTCGCCATCGCATGACCCTCCTCGGAAAGACTTGGCTCTCCTCAATAAGTCGGCAGACTCGGATCTACGTCCTTGCTCCAGGCGAGGATACCGCCGGTCAGGTTGGAGAGCTTCGAGAATCCGGCCTCCTTCAACAGGGCGATCGCCTTCGCGCTCCTCATCCCGCTCTTGCAGTGGACGACGATGGGGACGGACGGGTCAAGCTCCCCCAGCCTCGCGGGAAGCTCGGGGAGCGGGATCACGGTCGACCCGGCGATCCGGCAGATGGCGATCTCCTCGGGATTCCGGACGTCGAGGATGAACGGACGCTGACCTCGATCGATCTTCGCCTTCAACTCCAGGGGCGTGATCGAGCCTTCGACGTCGGAAGCACCCTCCGGGGCGGCCTCACCCCCCCGGACGCCGCAGAATTCCTCGTAGTCGATCAGCCCGGTGATGGTCGGGTTCGGCCCGCAGATCGGGCATTTCGGGTTCTTGCGGACCTTCATCTCGCGGAAGGTCATGTCGAGGGCGTCGTAGAGCATCAGCCGGCCGATCAAGGGCTTGCCGACGCCGAGGATCAGCTTGACGGTCTCGGTCGCCTGGATCACGCCGATCGCGCCGGGCAAGATCCCCAGGACGCCCCCCTCGGCGCAGTTGGGGACGAGGTCGGGCGGCGGCGGCTCGGGGTAGAGGCAGCGATAGCAGGGACCGTGCGGCGGGAAGAAGACCGACGCCTGGCCGTCGAACCGGAAGATCGAGCCGTAGACGTTCGGCTTGCCCAGCAGGACGCAGGCGTCGTTGACGAGGTAGCGGGTCGGGAAGTTGTCCGTCCCGTCGACGATCACGTCGTAGCCGGCGAAGATGTCGAGGGCGTTCTCGCTGTTGATCGGGTATTCGAAACGCTCGACCTTGAGGTCGGGGTTGAGCGCCTGGAGCTTCTCCTGGGCGCTGTCGATCTTGGGTCGGCCGACGTCCGGGGTGGCGTGGATGATCTGGCGCTGGAGGTTGGAGACGTCGACCACGTCGAAGTCGACCAGCCCGATCGTGCCGACCCCCGCCGCCGCGATGTACAGCGCCAGGGGAGAGCCCAGGCCGCCGGCGCCGATGCAGAGCACCCGCGACGCCTTGAGCCTCGCCTGCCCGACCATCGCCACCTCGGGCATGATGAGATGGCGGGCGTAACGCTTGATCTCGGCGGGGCTGAGCGGGTTGGCGCCGACCCGGCCGGCCAGCAGGTCGAAGGGGAGCGAGCTCATCGGTGCGGTCTCGGTGAGGCGGAGGAGAGGGCGGACCCGGGGACGGCGGCCCGAGGTCGGGCCGCCCCCGGTCGATGTCCGAGCGTCAGCGGGCCTTGCCCGGATAGCGGCCGATCAGGAGGCTGGCGTTGTGGCCGCCGAACCCGAAGCTGTTCGACATCACATGGTCGACCCGATGCTGACGGGCGACGTTCGGGATGTAGTCGAGGTCGCATTCCGGGTCGGGATTGTCGAGGTTGATCGTCGGCGGGAGCACGCCGTCCCGGATCGCCAAAGAGCAGGCGACCAGCTCCACGCCGCCCGAGGCGCCGAGGAGGTGCCCGAGCTGGCTCTTGGTGCTGGAGACCTGGAGCTTCTTCGCGGACGGCCCGAAGACCGACTTGATCGCCTTGGTCTCGGCCAGGTCGCCGAGCCCGGTGCTCGTCCCGTGCATGTTGATGTAGTCGACCGCCTCGGGCGGGCGTCGGGCGTCGGCCAGGCAGAGTTCCATGGCCCGCCTGGCCCCTCGGCCTTCCTCGTCGGGGGCGGTGATGTGCGTTCCGTCGGCCGACATCCCGTATCCGAGGAGTTCGGCGTAGATCCGGGCCCCCCGGGCCAGGGCGATCTCCTCGGCCTCGATGACCATGATGCCCGCCCCCTCGGCGAGGACGAAGCCGTCGCGATCGCGGTCGAACGGCCGGCTGGCGCGGGGCGGGTCGTCGTTCCGGGTCGAGAGGGCCCGCATCGCGGCGAACCCGCCGAGGCCCATCCGGGTGATGGCGGCCTCGCTCCCCCCGGTGATCATCACGTCCGCATGGCCGAGCTGGATGTGCTTGAAGGCGTCGCCGATGGCGTTGTTCGAGGACGCGCAGGCGGTCGCGACCGCCGAGTTGATCCCCTTGAGGCCGTAGCGGATCGAGACCTGACCGCTCCCCGCGTTCACCATCAGCTTGGGGATGGTGAACGGGCTGATCCTCGACGGCCCTTTGGTGAGCATCGTCTCGTGCTGGGTCTCGAACTCGTTGAGCCCGCCGATCCCCGAGCCGATCAGGACCCCGCAGTTCTCGGCGGGGTACCGGGAGAATTCGATGCCCGAGTCGAGGACGGCCGACTCGGCGGCGGCCATGGCGAACTGGGCGAAGCGGTCCAGTCGGCGGGCCTCCTTGACCCCGAACCGGGCGTCGCCGTCCCAGCCGTGGACCTGGCCGCCGAAGTGGACCTTGAAGTGGGTCGTGTCGAACAGGTCGAGGTCCGCGACACCGCTCCGGCCCTCGCAGAGGCCCGACCAGAAGCGGTCCAGGGAATCGCCGAGGGCCGTGACCACGCCCAGCCCCGTGATGACGACGCGGCGTGGCATTACTTGCTATGTTCCTCGATATAACTGATCGCCTGGCCCACCGTGCCGATCTTCTCGGCCTCCTCGTCGGGGATGGTGATGTCGAACTCTTCTTCGAATTCCATCACCAGCTCGACGGTATCGAGCGAGTCGGCCCCGAGGTCGTTCACGAAGGAGGTCTCGCGAGTCACCTGGTCCTTGGCGACACCCATCTGCTCGCTGACGATCTCGATCACGCGTTCTTCCACAGACACGGGCGAACCTCCTCACGCGTCACTCGCCGAGGCCCGACCGCGTCCCGAAGTCGTCCGGGACGGTCCTTCCGGGTGGGCGGCCTCGGCCGAAATCGCGTCGGCATTGATCAATCGGGCCAAAATCATCAAAACGGGCGCCGGCCCGAGCCGGCGACGCGTTGATCTCTCTGCCATTCTTCGTTCGGACGATCGCCCCGTCGACATTAACTCAAGTGCAACGGGGCCACCGCGAAGCGCTCAAGTTATCACCCTTGCGCCGAATTGTCCACCGATTCTCCCCGAAACCGCCCGACCCGCCGGGATAGGGCAAGCCCACTGATACTGGTAGTGCCACGCCCCGACCCCTCACCCCGGCCCTCCCCCGCAAGGGGGGAGGGAGTCGGACGCAAGCGACCTCCAGTGTTTCTGGCCCCCTCCCCCCTTGCGGGGGAAGATCAGGGTGGGGGGCTGCTTGCCGCCACCAGAATCGGAGGAAACACTCCCGGGATCAGCGTCAGGCCGTCATCCCGCCGTCGACCGCGATGACCTGGCCGGTGATGT
>JAJYDH010000332.1:0-3061 GCA_021777685.1 Planctomycetota bacterium
CCGACACGGTGGCGCGGCTGCTGGCCGACGGGGGGCTGCAGGATCGGATCCGCGGGCAGGTCATCTGGATCGACGAGGCGGGCCTCCTGGGCTCGAAGACGATGGCCCGGGTCTT
Organism: Planctomycetota bacterium; assembly: GCA_021777685.1. Taxonomy (GTDB): domain Bacteria; phylum Planctomycetota; class Planctomycetia; order Isosphaerales; family Isosphaeraceae; genus Tundrisphaera. The sequence continues at coordinate 116 of JAJYDH010000332.1, forward strand.
CGACCTGGCGGGCCGCGTTGACGCCCGCGTCGTGCTCTCGGGCGACCGCCGGCAGCACAAGGCCGTGGAGCGCGGCTCGCCGTTGCGGCTCCTCGAGGAGGAGGCGGGGATCGTGCCCGCGCAGGTCCGCGACATCCGGCGGCAGAAGGGGCTCTACCGGGAGGCGATCAGGTCGCTCGCCGAGGGGAAGGGCGAGGAGGGGTTCGACCGGCTCGACGGGTTGGGATGGGTGCGCGAGATCGGGGAGGGGGAGCGCGACCGGCGGCTCGCGGCCGATTACGTCGAGGCCGTCAGGGCGGGCGAGTCGGCCCTCGTGGTCTCGCCCACGCATCTGGAGAAGGACCGCATCACGGGCGAGATTCGCCGCGCCTTGCGCGAGGAGGGCCGTCTGGACGGAGGCGGCCGCGAGGTCGTCGTGCTCGCCAGCAGGCAGCTCACGGACGCGCAGAAGGAGGATTCGGCCCAATATTGGCCCGGCGACGTGATCCAGTTCCACCAGAATGCCAAAGGCTTCCGGAAGGGCCAGCGGATCGACGTCGCGGGAGGCGCCCTGCCGCCCGGCGGGATGGCGGAACGCTTCGAGGTTTTCCACCGTGGAAAACTGGCGATCGCGGGCGGCGACGTGATCCGGATCACGAGGAATGGCGCGACGGCGGACCGGAAGCACGCCCTCCACAACGGAGACTTGCACCGCGTCCGCGGCTTCGATTCCGGCGGGGGCATCGTCCTGGAAAACGGCTGGACGATCGCCGGCGAATTCGGCCATCTCGATCACGGCTACGTGGTCACCTCGCACGCCGCACAAGGCAGGACGGTCGACCGCGTCTTCATCGGGCAGTCGGCCGACTCGTTCGCGGCGACCTCCCGCGAGCAATTCTACGTGAGCTGCTCGCGGGGCCGGAAGGCGGCCACGGTCTACACGAACGACAAGGCGGCCCTGCGCACGATGCTCGCGCGCTCGGAGCACCAGATGGCGGCGAGGGACCTGCTGCAGACGATCCCGGTCGACAGGGAGCGTAGAATTCGCCAGAGGCAGAGGGAGGCCGAACGCCGGCGGCTGGGGGCGCCGCCTTCGGCCCGCCCGCCGAAGCGGGAGCGACAGCATGAGCGATAGCGTCCTGAAGCGATATGCGGGCCCGCGCAGCCCGCTCGGGAGCAGGGACGACGCGCAAGACGACGGCGACGAAGCGGCCGACGACCTCGGCTGTTTCGGCTGGCTGAGGGGCCTGCGGGAGCGGTCCGCGATGCTGGAATTCCGCCGGAAGGACGGGCGCAGCGTGGCCTATGACTATACGCTGCTGCGGAAAGTCTGCTTCGACCCATCGGAGGGCATCACCCTGCTGTTCGACGGCGAGCGGGTGCGCATCGAGGGCCGGAGCCTTGACGGCGAGGCGACGCCGGGCATCCAGCTGCTGCGGGGCATCCTCGATCGCCGTGTCCCCTGGGTACGCGAGCTGGGCGAGACGGAGCTCATGGCCGCGGCCGAGGGGGGCACGGTCGTCGAGCGCGTCGCGTTCGAGGACGCGAGCGAGCGCTGAGCGCCGCCGCCGGTCGCCCGATGCCGTGCCGGGCCCGGTCGCTATTGCAATTATATTAACGCATGATAGAACAATTGCCTAACCATTCCATCCTGGCCGGGCGTGGCGTGCGGCTCATGCTAGCGGGCCGCGGTGTCCGGCGGCGCGGGGGGGGGGAGCATACACGGACAACCAATCAGCGTCGGGACCTACCTCATGACCCCACTGTCACCTTCGACCATCCTCCGCGATCTCACGGCCGGCATCGCGGTATTCCTCGTGGCCGTCCCCCTCTGCCTGGGGGTTTCGCTGGCCTCCGGCGCCCCGCTGCTGTCGGGGGTGCTGGCCGGGATCGTCGGCGGCGTCCTGGTGGGGACGGTGAGCGGCTCCCAGACCAGCGTGAGCGGCCCGGCCGCGGGCCTGGCCGCCATCGTGGCGGCCCAGATCGCCGCGCTGGGTTCGTTCCCGACCTTCCTGATGGCTGTGGTCGTCGCCGGTCTGGTGCAGGTAGGTTTGGGGGTCGCCCGGGCCGGGGCGCTCGCCGCCTTCTTCCCTTCCAGCGTGATCAAAGGCCTACTGGCGGCGATCGGGATCATTCTGATCCTCAAACAGATCCCCCACTTGCTGGGTCACGACGCCGACCCGCAAGGCGACATGGCCTTCCATCAACCGGACCACGCGAACACGTTCACCGAATTCGGCGAGATGCTGGGCCACATCCACCCGGGGGCGGTGGCGATCGGCCTCGGCTCGATCGCGTTGCTGGTCCTCTGGGCCTACTGCAAGCCCCTCAAGAAATCGGCTATTCCCGCGCCACTGGTCGTCGTGGTGTTCGGGATCGCGCTCGGTGCGTGGTTCCGGCAGCTCGGTGGGCAATGGGGGATCGAGCCGAGCAACTTCGTGCAGGTGCCTGTGGCGGAAAGCCTGGCCGGGTTCCTCGAGTTCCTGCAATGGCCCGACTTCTCCCAATGGTCCAACCCGGCCGTGTACATGGCCGGCCTGACCATCGCAGCCGTCGCCTCGCTGGAGACGCTCCTGAACCTGGAGGCGGTCGACAAGATCGACCCGCAGCAGCGCAGGTCCCCCCCGAACCGGGAATTGCTGGCCCAGGGCCTCGGCAACGTGGCGGCGGGACTGATCGGCGGAATCCCCGTCACCTCGGTCATCGTGCGCAGTTCGGTCAACGTCAATGCCGGCGGCCGCACCAAGCTTGCCACGATCGTGCACGGCGCCCTGCTCCTGATGAGCGTCGCCGCCTTCCCGCTGTGGCTGAACATGATCCCGCTCTCCTGCCTCGCCGCAATCCTCTTGGTCACCGGCGTCAAGCTCGCCAGCCCCGGGCTGGTGAAGCGGATGTGGGACGAGGGCCGGTATCAGTTCATTCCCTTCATGCTGACGGTGGCCGCCATCGTGCTGACCGACCTGCTGG
>JAJYDH010000332.1:3071-7302 GCA_021777685.1 Planctomycetota bacterium
GCGTCCTGATCGGCATGGCGGTGAGCGTGGGCTTCATCCTCAACAGCAACCTGCGTCGCCCCATCCGACGTTCCGTGGAGAAGCATCTGGGCGGCGCGGTGGTTCACATTAAATTGGCCAATCAGGTCAGCTTCCTGAATCGGGCGGCTTTGTTGGGCGTCCTCGACGGAATGCCGCGCGACGGGCAGGTGCTGCTCGACGCGCGGGAAACGGACTACATCGACCCGGACATCCTGGATCTGCTACGAGACTTCGCCGAGGTGACGGCCCCGGCTCGCGGCATCGAGGTGAGCCGGCTCGGATTCGACCCGGCCCACCGGATGCCGGACCTCATCCGGTATGTGGACCACTCCTCGCGCGAGCTGCAGGACAGCTTCACCCCGAAAGACGTGCTGGGGCTGTTTCGCGATGGGCATGAGCGATTTCGCACGGGGCGGCAACTGACGCGCGACCTCGGCCGGCAGATGCGGGCTACGGCGGGCAAGCAGCATCCGCTCGCGGTCGTCCTGAGCTGCATCGATTCGCGTGCGCCCTCGGAATTGATCTTCGATCTGGGCCTCGGCGACATCCTGAACATCCGAGTCGCCGGGAACGTCATCAGCGGGGAGGTCCTCGGGAGCATGGAGTATGCGTGCGAGGTCGCCGGGGCGAGGCTCATCCTGGTGATGGGGCACACGCGGTGCGGGGCGGTGACGGCGGCGGTTGACCTCGCCGGGTCGCCGCAGACCGTGGCGGAGGCCACCGGCTGCGAGCATTTGGAGCCGATCATCCAGATCATCCAGCAATCGGTGGGCAAGCCTTCCGGCCATGCGCATGCGTCGCCTTCCGAGAAGGAAGCCTATGTGAACGGGGTGGCGCGCGCCAATGTCGAACATGTGACCGACATGATCCTCTCGCGGTCGCGCACGATCAACAAGCTGCACGGAAGCGGCCGGGTCGCGATCGTCGGAGCGATCTACGACGTGACGACGGGCAACATCGAATTCCTGCCGCACGGGGATGCGTGCGCGGCATGACGCCGTCCCGGGTCTGGATGACGATGCGGAGAATGTCGGCATCGGCCGAGTGGAGGTGAGATATGGACTGGAACCAGGAAGCCCTGATGGCCATGCGGGTGCTCCTCGCCGTGCTGCTCGGCGGATTCGTGGGCTGGGAACGCGAGCGGCACGGCCGCGAGGCCGGCATCCGCACCTACGCGGCGGTGTCACTCGGATCCTGCGTCTTCGCGCTGCTGTCGACGCATGTCGTCCCGAAGGACAACCCGCACGTCCTCGCGGCCGGCGTGGTGACCGGCATCGGCTTCCTTTGCGCCGGGGTCATCATGCAGGATAAGGGCAACGTCCTCGGCCTGACCACGGCCGCGACGCTCTGGGCGATGGCCGCCGTCGGGATGGCCGTAGGCTATGGGATGTACACGCTGTCGATCCTTGTTTCTTTCCTGATCTTCGGGCTGCTGTCCCTGCATCACCTGCCCGGCTGGGACAAGCTGAAGAGGATCGACGCCTCGCCCGGCACAGATCCACGCGGTGAGGACAACCACGAGCAGGGGTGAGGCGGCAAGATGGTTCGCGACTGCTCGCCCGCTCGATGCATCTACGCTAATGATATTGATTATTTATAACGTAAAATTTATTATTACATTAAATTATCTATTGGAGAATGTATGTCGTTCGATCCCAAGCAGAAGAAAGATAACTCGGCCAAAGAGAGCGACAAAAACGCCGCCGACGCCGGCGCCACCTCGAAAGAGGAGTCTTCCGGCAACGGCATGGGCGGTATGATTGGCGAAGGGCGAGCGAATGAGGGTTCTACCGGCGGGATGAAGGGCGAGCAATAGGGCTTGAATCCACGAGGCAAGGCCAGCTATGGCCATGTATGAGGCGGGGAAGATGCTTCGCGCGCGGTTGATCGCCGCCGTAAAGCTTGGGATCAACCGTACGAGCGCCACGGTCGTCGTCTCCCCTTGATAGAAATGCCCGCCATGGTCGGCCTGGCGACCGCCGCGACCTCGTGGGGCATGGCCTCCATCGGGACGTACGCGTTGACGGCCTTGATCTCGCTGCTGGTTTTCGGCCCGCTGCTGTTGCGACAGCTCCCCCGATGGAGCCGGACTGAAGGGTCCGATACCCCGTCCCATCGGCCTCCGGGCCGAAGCGTAGGAGAGGGCCGAGGCCTGAATCTGCGTGGACCCACGGCCTCGTGTCGGCCGGGAGGGTGGTTTTCCTGCCGGGGATTGCGAACCTGCCCGGTTCCTCCAAGCTTCCGCTGATCGCCGAAGCAGGCGACGCAAACCACATAGCATTACTTATGGGTTTTTTATAAGCGACAGTGTACGGTTGCCCGGTTTCGCGCAATACCGCACAATTGTGAAAGGCTGCATGGCAATGGGATCGCCCCTAGCCCACCCGATGTCCCGACGCCGATTCCTCAGGGGATTCGGAGCGGGCCTCTTCGCCACGGGGCTTCAGGGCATGCTGCCGCTGCCCGCATGGGCCCTAACGTCGCCGCGCGGCCCGCAGGCGGGCCTCGCGGGCTACGCCCCGCAGACCCATTTCGACCTGGCGTTCCGCCACGCGCCGCTGACCATCGACGGCAAGCAGGGCCGCGCCACGGCCATCAACGGCACGGTCCCCGCGCCGCTGTTGCGCTGGCGAGAAGGCAGCGAGGTGACGCTCGACGTCAGCAATCACATGGAGGATTCGAGGCACGCCTCGATCCACTGGCACGGCGTGCTCGTGCCGCCCCGCATGGACGGGGTGCCGGGCGTCAGCTTCGCGGGGATCCCTCCCGGGGAGAGCTATCGCTACCGGTTCAACGTGAAGCAGGCGGGCACCTATTGGTACCATAGCCACTCGCGTTTCCAGGAGCAGAGCGGGGCCTACGGCCCGATCATCATCGACCCCAGGCATGCCGAGCCCTTCCATTACGACCGCGACCACGTCGTGATGCTGTCCGACTGGGCGTTCGAGGACCCGGAGACGATCTACCGCAACATCACGCTGGAACCCGATTACTACGTCTATTATCGGAGGACCCTCCGGGACTACTTCCGCGACGTCCGGAAGCTCGGCTTCGGCGAGGCCAATGCCGAGCTGCTGCCGTTCCGCGAGATGAACATGAGCCCGCGCGACCTGTCCAGCGTCACGGGATCGATCTACACCTTCCTCGTGAACGGCCACTCGCCGGACATGAACTGGACGGGCCTGTTCGAGCCGGGCGAGACCGTACGCCTGCGCTTCATCAACGCCTCCGCCATGACCAACTTCGACGTCCGCATCCCCGGCCTCGACATGCGCGTGGTGATGGCGGACGGCAAGGCAGTCCGGCCTGTCGAGTGCCACGAGTTCCGCATCGGCGTGGCGGAGACCTACGACGTCCTCGTCCGCCCTCGGGAGGAGCGGGCCTTCACCATCTTCGCCGAGTCGCTCGATCGCAGCGGCTTCGCTCGCGGGACGCTGGCGCCGGCTCCCGGCATGTCGGCCGGGGTCCCCGACCTGCGCCCCGTGGGCGATCGCAGGCTGGAGGACGTCGGCATGGGGATGATGAAGGGGAAGTATTTCGGCGGCATGGACGACGGCATGATGATGGACATGGGCGAGAAGCACATGCAGATGGAGAGGGACAACCCGTCCGGCCCGAACGGGCCGAAGCCCTTCGTGCCGGAGAAGAACGACCCGAACGTGAATATGACGGTGATGGATCCGAAGAGCCGCATCGACGAACCCGGATTCGGCCTGGGCAAGGACGGCTGGAAGGTGCTGACCTACCAGGACCTGGTCTCGGCGGAGCCCCAACCCTACAAGGCGGCCGTCGAGCGCGAGCTCACCATCAACATCACGGAGAATATGGAGCGTTTCATGTTCTCGCTCGACGGCAAGAAGTTCTCCGAGCAGCCCGGCCCGTACCTGTTCCGTCACAACGAGCGGCTGCGGTTGTACCTGGTCAACCATTCGATGATGGAGCACCCGATGCACCTGCACGGGATGTGGATGCAGCTGGAGACGGGCCGTGGCAACGACGAATTGCCCTTCAAGCATTCGATACTCATCAAGCCTGGAGAAGCACTTTCGTTCCGGATCACCCCGATCGAGAAAGGCGACTGGGCGTTCCATTGCCACCTGCTCTACCACATGGAAGCCGGGATGTTCCAGGTCGTGAGGGTGGCATGAGGCGGGTCCTGGCGATGCTCCTCGCGACGGCGATCGGCTCCCCGGCTTTCGGGCAAGGGGGC
>JAJYDH010000333.1 GCA_021777685.1 Planctomycetota bacterium
CATGTCCGAGACCCGGCGGACCTGGTCGCCGACGACCCGGGCGGCGTCGTAGAGCGACCCGGCCCCGGCCAGGCCGAGCCCCTGGTCGAAGTCGCGGCGGAGCAGGGTGATCACCGACTGCGAGCAGGACAGGCTGCCGCTGCAGAGCAGGACGAAGACGCGCTCGCCGGGGGTGACGAAGGTGTGCATCTTCCGGCAGATGTTGACCTGATCGTAACCGGCGTTCGATCGGGAGTCGGAGGCCATCACCAGGCCTTCGTGCGTCGTGATCCCCACGCAATACGTCATCGCGGCCTCTGCTCGCTTTCCGGGCGCGTCTCCCGTCGGCTCAGATCCCACGTTGATACCACGACGCGAGATCCGACGCAAGCGCCCGGCCGTCGTCGTTGACTTGGAAGATGTTCACACTTATAGTGCAGGGAACCTGAAGAGGCCCGGCCAGGGGCGGACGCGGGGGAAGAGGGGCGAATGCTGATCCGAATCGGTTTTGAGATCGTCTTCAACATCCCGGCCACGGTGCCATTCCTCTTCGTCCTCTCCACCCACCGGGACCGGGACCCGTCGATCCGCCGGCCGGGCCGGCTCCGGGTCGAGCCCGACGTGCCCGTCGAGGAGTTCGTCGACTCCTTCGGAAATCGGTGCGGCCGGCTGGTCGCCCCGCCGGGGACGCTCAGGCTCTGGGACGACGCGGTCGTCGAGGACAGCGGGCTGCCCGACGAGTTCGCCCCCCACGCCATCCAGCACCACGTCGAGAACCTGCCCCCCGACGTCCTGCCCTACCTCCTGGCCAGCCGCTATTGCGAGGTCGACCGCCTCTCCGAGATCGCCTGGTCGCTGTTCGGCCACACGCCCGAAGGGTGGGGGCGGGTCCAGGCCATCTGCGACTGGGTCCACAACCACGTCCAGTTCGGCTACCAGTTCGCCCGGCCGACCAAGTCGGCCTACGACGTCTACGAGGAGCGCCGGGGGGTCTGCCGCGACTTCACCCACCTGGCCCTGACGTTCTGCCGGTGCATGAACATCCCGGCGAGGTACGCCACCGGCTACCTCGGCGACATCGGCGTGCCGATCTCGCCCAGCCCGATGGACTTCAGCGGCTGGTTCGAGGTCTACCTCGGGGGGCGGTGGTACACCTTCGACGCCCGCCACAACACGCCCCGGATCGGCCGGATCGTCATGGCCAGGGGCCGCGACGCCGTCGACGTCGCCCTGACCACCTCCTTCGGCTCGTCCCAGCTCCAGAAGTTCGTCGTCTGGACCGACGAGGTCGGCCCCGAGGCCCTCGACTGGACCCCGGCGATCAAGCCCGCTTGACCGCGGTTTCCCGCCCCAAACCCCGACCCAAGGGCAGTTTCCGGCATTCTTTCCCCGGGAAATGTCCGGGCCGGGGTCCGTCGCGGGAACGGGGATGCCCCCGGAAAAACGAACCGACACGGGCCCGCGAGCCCCTCCTCCAAGACGAACCCAACCATGCTCGTCGACCCGGCAAGGCGAAGCCAACCGGGCCCCTGACGAGTTTCCAACGCGAACCCAACCGCCCGCGCGTCGACCTTCCCGGTCGACGCCCACGCTCGACCGATCCTCGCCAACACGAAGCCAGCCTCTCCCATTCGAAGCCATCGAGGGCGACTCCCGGGACCGCCTCCAATCCATGAATATCGCCCCGGCGCGGCCGTTCGAACACACTATTTCTTTGCCCGATTCTCGCCCGGCCCTCACCGCGTCGGTCTCGGCTCATCCTGGAGGTCTCGCCCTGACCGGCATGGGAGCCCACTTGGCCGGGCAAAGCCGAGCGATAGGGCACTCGGAAGGCCCAAAAAGGCGGCTCAAGGACCGAATTCCGGTCGACAAGGGGCCGATTTCGACCAGAAACGGGCCCGATTTCGGGTCACGGAGGATCGCTTTGCGACACAGAGCAAGTTCAAAGGATTTGTTTGGCGAGGGAGGACAATCGCGGCAAGACAGGCCGTCAGGGGCGGCCGGGGCGTTCACGTTGAATTTGACGGCATCGCAGTCTTGCCGACAAGCTCGGCTCCCGACCCTTTTCCTCCGCCTCGCTCAGATCCGGGAGCAAGCTCCCAATGGCACTTGCTGTGGAGTTGGCTTATCCGTTTGGCTCCTGGCGGATTCCGGGGTGGTGCCTCGAATTCCGCCGGGACATCGAAGAGTCTCACCACAGAGGACACAGAGAACACAGAATTGGACAGAAGAGAGGGCCTTGACAGCTTGTTTACTCTCCGTGTTCTCTGCGTCCTCCGTGGTGAAAGTCTTCGATTCTTCAGACCACCCGGGAGTCCATCATGAGCCAAACGGATAAGCCAACTCCAAAGTAAATGCCATTGAGCAAGCTCCCGCACCCCAAGGGCTTCCCCCGCGATCCGGGGCGATTCCCGGCGGCAATTCGGCGTCCTGCTCTTCAACCAGGAAGGGGATCGGCCCCGGGCGTGGCGGGGGTGCCGTGTCCGTTCGCCGAACACAAGGCACCTCGACGACTCGGAGCCGGTCCCCGTCGCCTCGGGCTCACTTCGACTCGGGCCCCCCGTGATACTCGATCTTCCCTTCGAAGGGCTTGCCGCTCATCTCCTTGAACTTCGCCTCCTGCTCGTCGGTCAGCAGGGCCATCATCCGCTTGTGGCTGTTGGCGTGAAGCTCGTGCATCTTGGCGGATCGGTTCTCTTTCGAGGTGGAATGGTGGAGTTCCACCCATTCCTTGTGCGTTTCTGCCTGAAGTTCGCGGGCCTTCTCCTTCTGCTCGGCGGTGAGCTTCAGGGCGGAGGCCACCTCCGGCTGCGTGACCATCAGCAGGCCCGCCTTCTGGAGCATGATCTGGTGGAGCCGCTTGGCCTGGGCCGGCTCGAGGACGTCGGAGACGAATTTCTCGTTCTCCCGGGTCAGCTCCTGATACTTCTTCTCGCGATCGCCCTCGCTCCCCTCGTGGATCGCCTCGGCCTTGGCGTGCTGGCGGGTCGTGAAGGCGTGGATCTTGCTCGCCTCGTCGGGGGTGAGCTTCAGATCCTCCTGGACCGATTTCTGCCGGAGGAGCATGACCTCGATCGCCCCTTCGCCGGGGACCATCTTCTCGTCCGCCGGTCGGGCCGGCGTGCCCCAGACGGCCAGGATTGCCAGGGCCAGCGTCCATCTCCCAAAATGGCTCATCTCCACCTCCCCAAACGGAGATCCCGAGGGCCGCGCCATCTCCAACGACGAAGGATGTCGCGTCGGCCCGCCCTCGGACCGGCCGCAACGCCCGTACCGCTCCCTCGCGGTTTGGAATTTGGGCCGACTTTCGGGCTCGTCGATCTGGTCGGGAGCCGGGGCCGTCCTGCCCGATCACGTTCGGATCTCGTCGGCGCCGGAGTTGCGGCTTCCTCGCGCCGGGGATCGTGCCTCCGCCGAGAGGCCGCGGCCGATCCCCGCCGGATGGCCGCCGGTCCCGCCCATCCGTCGGCGATTCGCGGGAGCATCGAGCCGGGCGAGGCGCAGGATTTTGCCTCTCACTGCGCACGCCGGGGCTCAAGACGTGGAGAAGTTTGCGATGCCCTCCGGCGACTTCGACCTCGAAACGCTCCTCGCGCCGACCCGGCCGGATGACTTCTTCCTCGACCACTGGGAGAAGCAGCCTCTGCTGGTCCGGCGGCACGACGCCGGCTATTACGCGGGCCTGCTCACGACGGCCGACGTCGAGGAGGTGATCGCGTTCACCCGGCCCAGGTTCGCCGACCCGGCGGCCTTCTCGGCCGAGAAGCCGCGCGAGGCGTCCTACGTCAAAAGCCAGCTCGCCGACCGGCCGATGCCGGAATCGGCCCGGACCCCCGGGATCGCGGAGCTTGCCGGGGCCTACGGCCGGGGCAAGACGGTCGTCATCATGTCCATGCAGCAGCGATGGCGGCCCATCGCCCGGCTCTGCCGGGGCCTCGAAGCGGCCTTCCACTGCCCCGTGCACGCGAACATGTACCTCACCCCGCCCGGCGCCCAGGGCTTCGACGTCCACTTCGACCCCCACGAGGTGTTCGTCCTCCAGCTTGAAGGCTCGAAGACCTGGCGACTCTACGGCGCCCCCCGGCCGCTCCCGCTGGCCGACGACAGGCTCGACGTCCCCCGCGACCGGCTCGGGGAGCCCCGCGAGGTCCGCCTGGAGGCGGGCGACCTGTTCTACATGCCCCGGGGGTTCGTCCACGAGGCGTTCACCTCGGAGGGCCATTCGCTCCACCTGACGATCGGGATCAACATCCACCGCTGGGCGGACGTGCTCCACGAGGCCGTCGACGACCTGGCCCGGCGCGACGAGCGGTTCCGGGGCTCGCTCCCGCCGGGGGCCCTGGGCGGCGATGACGTCCCCGAGGCGCTGGAGGGCCGATTCCGCGACCTGCTCGCGATCCTGGCCCGGGACGGCCGCGCCGGCGAGGCGATCCTGAGCCTCGGCGACCGCTTCTTCGGGCAGCTCGCGCCCCTGCCGGGCTCCCATCTCGCCCCGAGGCCGGAGCCGGAGTCGATCGGGCCGGGCACGGTCCTGGAGAAGTCGCCCGGGGCGATCTGCCGGGTGGTCGCGGACGGCGGGTGGGTGACGCTCGAATTCCCCGGCGGCCGGGTCGGCGGGCCGATCAGGATCGCCCAGGCCCTGCGGTTCGTGGCGGGCGCCGGCCGATTCGCCGTCGATGACCTCCCGGACGGGCTCGGCCCCTCGGGCAAGCTGGTCCTGGCCCGTCGATTGCTCGGCGAGGGGCTCCTGCGCGTGGTGGACCGCGCCCCGGCGTCGGGTCCCGGAAAATAAACGGATGAAGTCCCCCTCGGTGCGATTTATGCTGGCTTGATGTCTCGCCGGTGCGGAGCGCGGGCCCCCCGCGCCGGCCTTCACCCCCTCGGCCCGGCCCGCCCAGCAAGGGAGAAACGACGTGACCGACCAGCAGCGCTTCCACGACAAGCAATGGAGTCTGATCGTGGCCCGGGCCTGGGCCGACGAGGAATTCCGGGATCGCCTGATCTCGAATCCCCAGGCGGTGCTCCGCGAGAACGGCCTCGAGATCGCGCCCGACGTCGAGGTCAGGGTGGTCGAGGATTCGGAGTCGGTCCGGCACTTCATCCTCCCGGCCAATCCGGCGGGCGACCTCTGCGAGGAGGAGCTCAGCCCGACCGCCGGCGCCGACTCGTTCTCGGGCGGCTGCGGCCGGTGCGGCCGGTGCGGCTGCGGCTGCGGCGGCTGCCGGGGCTGCGAGGCTTCCTGAACGACCCGGCCCCCGGCCGGCCCCGGCGAGGAATCCCCGGCCGGGGTCGGCTATACTGTCGGCCGCCACCTCGTCCGTCCACCCACCGAGAGCCGCCCCCGAGATGCTCAAGCTCCCGAGATTCAAGCCCCACCTCCGCGTCCACGTGGTGCCCGGAGAGGGGGCCTTCGTCCTCGCCGACTCGACCGAGACCCTGCTCCGTGGGCGGCTCTACGAGCTGGTCGCCCCCCGGATCGGCGGCGGCCGATCGCCGGATGACGTCTGCGAGCTGCTCCAGGACAAGGCCACCCCGGCCGAGGTCTATTTCGTCCTCGACCAGCTCGAACGGAAGGGCTACCTCTGCGAGGAGGCCGACGCCATCACCCCGGCCGAGGCCGCGCTCTGGTCGTCGCAGCAGGTCGACCCGTCGGAGGCGGTTCGCCGGCTGTCGACGGCGTCCGTGGCGGTCCGGTCCTTCGGGACGGACGCCGGGCCGTTCCTCGAACTGCTGGACGCGATGGGCGTCCGGGTCGAGGGGGACGGCGATCTCCTCGTCGTCCTCGCCGACGATTATCTCCGCGCCGACCTGGCCGAGATCAACGCCGAGGCCCTCCGGTCCGGGCGGCCCTGGCTGCTGACCCGGCCGGTCGGGCGCGAGATCTGGACCGGCCCGCTGTTCCGACCCGGCGCCTCCGCCTGCTGGGAGTGCCTGGCGAGGCGGCTCCGGGCGAACCGGCCGGTCGCGAGCTATCTCGAATCGAGGGACGGGAAGGCCGGGCCGGCCTCGGCCGACCTCGCGTCCTCGCCGGCCACGCTCCGGATGGCCGCCGGCCTGGCCGCCAACGCGGTCGCCACCTGGATCGCCCGGGGCGAGCTGGCGCCCCTGGAGGGCGCCATCCGGACGTTCGACGTGGCGTCCTGGCAGGTCCGATCGCACGCGACGGCCCGGCTTCCCTACTGCCCGGCGTGCGGCCAGGGCGAGGCGGGGGCGGATCGCCCCGCCCGGCCGATCGAGCTTCAGAGCCGCCCCAAGACCTTCACCCGGGACGGCGGGCACCGGGTCGTCGAGCCCGAGGCGACGCTGGAGAAGTACGGCCACCACGTCAGCCCGCTCACGGGCGCCGTGACGATGCTGGAGCGGGTCGGGCCGGCTTCCGGCTCGATGCACGTCTACATCGCCGGCCACAACCTGGCCCGGCACCACGGGAGCCTGGAGCACCTCCGGGGCGACCTCCGCAACATGGCCTCGGGCAAGGGGGCCAGCGACGCCCAGGCCAAGGCAAGCGGGCTCTGCGAGGGGCTCGAACGGTTCTCCGGGGTCTTCCGGGGCGACGAGCCCCGGCGGACCGCCCGCGCCGCCGACCTCGGCGGCGCCGCGATCGACCTCCGCGACTGCCTGCTCTTCAGCGACCGCCAGTATCGCGAGCGCGACGAGTGGAACGCCAGGAAGTCGCACTACAACTTCGTCCCGCTCCCCTACGACCCCGACGCCGAGATCGAGTGGACCCCGGCCTGGTCGCTGACCCGGGGCGAGCCCCGCTATCTGCCGACCGGGTTCTGCTACTTCAATTACCATCACCCGCGCGGCAAGGCGTTCTGCCTGGCCGATTCCAACGGCAACGCGGCCGGCAACACGATCGAGGAGGCGATCCTCCAGGGGTTCCTGGAGCTGGTCGAGCGCGACAGCGTGGCCCTCTGGTGGTACAGCCGGTGCCGCCGCCCGGGGGTCGACCTCGACGGCTTCGCCGAGCCCTATTACGACCGGCTCCGCGACCAGCTCCGGGCCGACGGGCGGGAACTCTGGGCGATCGACCTGACGTCCGACCTCGGCGTGCCGGTCTTCGCCGCCCTGACCCGCGACGTCCGGGGGCCCGAGGAGCGGATCATCCTCGGCTTCGGCGCCCACCTCGACGCCCCGGTGGCGCTGCTCCGGGCCGTGACCGAGATGAACCAGATGCTCGCCCACTCGCCCCCCCCGGGCCCCGCCGAGCCCGGCAAGCCCGACCGCGTCACCGACCCGGAGACCCTGCACTGGCTCAGGACGGCGACCCTGGCCAACCAGCCTTATCTGCTCCCCGACGACTCGCCGCCCCGGG
>JAJYDH010000334.1 GCA_021777685.1 Planctomycetota bacterium
AAACGCCTATTATACCGCCCGCGTCGATCCCGAGACGGGGGCCCTGGCCAGTCTGAAGCTCAAGCGATCGGGCCGGGAGATCTTGGCTGGGCCGGTGCTGTTGGTGGCCGAGGGCGGTCAGGACGGTGGCGTGGACGTCGGCGATGGTGGCCGGGCGGTCGGGGGGCTTGATCCCCTCGGGGTCGGTCTTGCCCACGGCGACGCCACCTTTCAACCCTCCTCCGGCGATCGCCAGGCTGTAGCCGTTCGGCCAGTGGTCGCGGCCCCCGAACGGGTTGATGCTCGGGGTCCGGCCGAACTCGCCGCCGCAGAGGACGACGGTCCGGCCGAGCTGCCCCCGGCGGTCGAGGTCGCGGATCAGCGCGGCGAAGGCGGGATCAAGCTCGGCGACCCGGCTCTTGTGGACCTCGTGGTTGTTGACGTGGCTGTCCCAGCCCCCCAGCGTCACCTCGACGCAGCGGACGCCGACCTCGGTGAGCCTCCGCGCGGCCAGGCAGGCCCGGCCGAACGGGGTGTCGCCATATTCGGCCTTGATCGCGGCGGGCTCTTCCGACAGGTCGAATGCCTTCAGTTGCTCGGACGTCATCATGACCCGGGCCCGGCCGAGGGTCTCGCGGTGGAGCGTCGCGGCGACCCGATCGCGTCTCCCCTTGGCAAATGCTTTCTCGACGATGTCGAGGTCGGCGATCCGCCGGGCGTCGCGGGCGGCGGGCACTCGGGAGGTGACGTCGGGCAGGGGCTGTAAAGGGTCGCCCATCTGAAAGGCGTCGAACTCACCGCCGAGGAAGCCGCCGCGAGCGGGCCACTGGGCGGGCAGGATCGAGACGTGGCGGGGGATCTCGGTGCCGCCCGTCGGCAGCTCGTGGCAGCAGATCGCGCCGATCGACGGATGCTCGACGGTCGGATCGGGGCGATATCCGGTCTTCATCAGGTACGTTCCGCGCTCGTGGTCGCCCTCCTTGCTGACGAGCGACCGGACGACCGAGACTCTGTCCATCACCTCGGCCAGTCGCCCCAGGCCGTCCGCGAGGAGGATCTCCTTCGACGCCGTGGCGATGGCCCGGGTCCCGCCGGCGATCTTCGTATCAGGGTGGGGGTCGAACGTCTCCAACTGGCTCGGGCCGCCGGCCATCCAGAGGAGGATGATCGACCGGGCCGGCTCTCGGCCTCGCTCGGCCCGCGCGGCGAGAAGCTCGCCGACCGGCGTCATCCAGCCGAGTCCAGCCAGGCCTCCGAGCTTGAGGAAGCCCCGGCGGTCGCCCTCGAAGCCTTGGACGGTTCGCATGATGGCCCCGATTCCGGTCAGTGGTCCCAGGAGAACTCGGTCGCGTTGAGGAGGGCCCAGATCAGGTCGGTCATCCGCTCCTTGCGCTCGTCGCCCCGGGTCCCGCCGAGGCGGCCCTCGAAGTGGGCGGCCTCGTCGGGGGCGGGTCGCCGGGTGAGGGTGGCGAGATAGGCGGCCTCGACGGCCTTGCGATCGTCGGGGGCGAGTGCGGCGATCCGAGCCGAGGCGTTGGCGATGTCCTCGCGGATGTTCTTCCGGACGAGGTCGCCGTTCATCAGCAGGAGCCGCTGGGGGATGGTGCTGGAGCCTTCGAGGTCGAACTCGTCCTCGCCGGGGTCGCCGTGGCGGGCGACGAACTCGTTGACCCCGCCGTAGGTGGCCAGCCGGAGCAGGACGGGCGAGTCGGCGTCGATCGTCTCGGCCGAGGCGGATTGGAGCAGGGAGCCGGCGACCTGCTCGGGGCGGAGCCGGGTGATCGGGAAGGCCGCCCAGGCGGACTCGGCGGCCGGGGTCGGCCCGGCCTCGTCCCCGGCGGCCGAGTCGCGGGCGAAGGCCTCGGTCAGGGCGACGGACCGGATCAGCCTCCGGAAATCGAATCCATGCGCGGCGAAGTCGTCGGCCAGGAGCCTGAGCGCGGCCGGCGGGTCGCCCGCGACGGCCAGGTCGTCGATCGGTTCGACCAGCGGCCGGCCGAACATCAGGGCCCAGGCCCGGTTCGCGGTCGACCGGGCGAAGTGGGGGTTCCGGGGGTCCGTGACCCACCTGGCGAGCCGCTCCCGGCGCGTCCCTGACTTCGGGTCGAGGTCGGCGAGGAAGGGGACCCGGGGCTCGATCGCGGTCGACCGCCCTTCCTTCCTGTCGTCGACGAGGAATTCCCCCCGGCCGTCGGCGACCCCGGTGATCGTGTGCTCGACCTGCCCGAAATAGGCCGCGAGACCCCGGAAATCGGCCCGTTTCCAGGGCTGAAAGGGGTGGTCGTGGCATTGGGCGCAGTCGATCCGGACGCCGAGGAAGGCCCGCGCGACCCGCGCGGCGAGCCGTTCGGGGTCGTAAACCTTCTTGTCGGGGTCGAAGGTCACGGAGATGAAGTTGGTCGAGGGGTGGTCGGTCCAGACCCCTCGGCCGGCGATCAGATCGCGGACGACCCGGTCGTAAGGCCGATTCCGGGCCAGCTCGTCGGAGAGCCACGAGACGAACCGACGCCGCCGATAGACCAGGAACGGGCCCCCCTCGGTGCCGACGAACGCCCGGGCCAGCCGCTCGGCGAGGTAGTCGGCCGACCGGCGGTCGAGGAGCAGGTCGTCGACCCATCGCGCGAACCTCGACCCGGCGGGCCGGGCCTCGAAGCGGCGGATCTCCTCCAGCGACGGGATCGAGCCGATCAGGGCCAGCGAGGCCCGGCGCATCAGGGCCAGTTCGGACGCCCTCGGGGTCGGCATCAGGCCCTGTTCGGACCACTTCCGGCGGAAGGAGGCGTCGACCGCCCCAACGACGCCAGGTCTCATGGCCGTGGGAGTCCTGGCGTCGTCCGATGGCCGGGCCCGGGGCGGGGCCAGGCTCGCGCCGAGCGCACCGACCCCGCCGAGGATCAGGCTCGCGAACAGGAGGTCACGCTTGCCCATGAGGGTCTCTCCCTGGAGGTCCGGCCCTCGGAGATACTCCCGATCGGACCCCGGCGTTTCAACGGGCGCGTCCGGTCGGGGTCGGATTCTTGAAACCGCGAGGGCCCGCCGTCCGGTAAGCTACGGTATGGAAGACACCCTCACGCTCGGACCGCCGACCGCCCGGATCATGGCCGCCCCCTCGCCCCTCATCCGGGCCGGGAGGTCGCTCGGTCGCGGCTTCGGGGCCGTCGCCTCGGCGCTGGAGTGGCTGGCCGGCGCGGCGACGTTGATGGTCGGCCTCTCGGCGCTGGCGGCGGTGCCGGTCGTCCAGTTCCTCAGCCTGGGCTACATGCTGGAGGCTTCCGGGCGGGTGGCCAGGAGTGGGCGGATCTTCGACGGCTGGATCGGGGTCCGGCGGGCGTCGAGGGTCGGGGGGATCGTCGCGGGATGCTTCCTCTCGCTGCTGCCCGCCCGGTTCGCCTCGTCGATGGCGACCTCGGCCGAGCTGATCGACCCCGGCGGCCCGATCGCCCGGGGCTGGCGGGGGGGATTGCTGGCGCTGGTGGCGCTGACGGCGGTCCACATCGTCGCCTCCTGCGCCCGGGGCGGTCGTCTTCGCCACTTCGCCTGGCCGCCCGGGAGCCTGCTCTGGCTGGCGGGGCGGCTCCGCCGCGGGGGGCTCTACGCCGAGTCTCGCGACGCGACCTGGGAGTTCGTCGGGGCCCTGCGCCTGCCGGGATACTTCCGGCTCGGCCTGCTCGGCTTCGTCGGGTCGATGGCCTGGCTGGCGTTGCCCGTCACACTGCTGGCGATGGGGCGTCGGGCGCCCTTGCTCGGGGTCGTCGGCGCGGTGGGGCTGGGTATCGTGGCGACCTCGCTTCCCTTCTTGCAGGCCCGGTTCGCGGCCGAGGGGCGATTCGCCGCCCTGTTCGAGATCGGGGCGGTCCGTGAGCGGTTCCGTCGGGCGCCCTGGGCGTTCGCCCTGGGGTTCGCGCTGACGGTGCTCCCCTCGGTGCCGCTCTACCTGCTCAAGATCGAGATGGTCCCGAAGGGGCTGGAATGGCTCCCGACCCTCCTTTTCGTGGCGTTGCTCTTCCCGAGCCGGCTGGCCTGCGGCTGGGCCTACGCCCGGGGAGGGAGGCGGGAAACCCGGCGGCACTGGGCCTGGCGGGGCGTCGGCCGGCTGGCGATGTTGCCAATTGCAAGCATCTATGTCCTGATCGTCTTCCTGGCGCAGTACGTTTCCTGGGGCGGCTCCTGGTCGCTCTACGAGCAGCACGCTTTCTTGCTCCCGGTGCCATTCCTGGGATATTGATTGAATCCGGATGTCCGGGTTCTGTCGATATTGGCTGGTAATTGCCCGGTGGCGGTGTCAAGCTCGGGAGTCGATGGGCGGCGAGGCGTGGGGCCCGCCCGGGAGCCGAAGTGGGAACTTCTCGCGCCAGGGGGCCGGTATGACTGACCTGACCGAAACCGAGACCTATGAATTCACGGGCCAGAAGCCGCCGGGCCGGCCCGCCCGATCGCCGGTCCGGTACTCCTTCGCGGCGATGTCGCACCCGGGCAAGGTCCGGGCCAATAATGAAGACCATTACCTCGTCAGCCGGATGGGCCGGACCTTCGGCCTGATCTCGACGAACATGCCCGAGGGCGACCTGCCCGACCACCTCGACGAGGTCGCCTACGGGATGGTCGTGGCCGACGGGATGGGCGGGATGGCGGCCGGCGAGAAGGCGAGCTGGCTCGCCATCCGGACCGGCGTGCAGCTCGTGCTCAACTCCCCCGTCTGGGCGTCCAACTTCGACGATCCGGCCTCCAACCAGCTCATCTCCCGGATGCGCGACTACTTCCGGCAGGTCGACTCCGTCGTCATCGGCGAGGCCCGGAGCGACCGCCACCTCAGCGGGATGGGGACGACGCTCACCCTGGCCTACATCGTCGGGACCGACGCCTTCGTCATCCACGTCGGCGACTCCCGCGCCTACCTCTTCCGGGACGGCAAGCTCGAACAGCTCACCCGCGACCACACGATGGCCCAGGGGCTGGCCGAGATGGGGGCCATCAAGCCCGAGGACGTCCACCGCCACGCCAAGCGGCACGTCCTGACCAACTTCGTCGGCGGCCCCTCGACGGGCGTCGAGCCCGAGATCGCCACCCTCCAGCTCAGGCAGGGCGACATCCTCCTCGTCTGCAGCGACGGGCTGACCGAGATGGTCAAGGATGCGGATATCGCCCGGATCTTGGGCACCTCTCAGGACCTCGACCTGGCCGCGAAGGCCCTGATCGACCTGGCCCTCCAGAACGGCGGGCGCGACAATGTGACCGTCACCCTGGGCCGCTGCGAGGCCGGTCAGCCGTCTTGAGGATCGGGAGGGCGGTGGATCATGGGAAGCGACAAGGCGTTGCGCGAAGAGCTACGTGACCTGATCTCCCAGGGCAACGCCCACATCGAGTTCGAACGGGCCGTCGCCGACTTGCCGGCCGGACTCCGGGGGGCGCGGCACCCGTCGGTACCGCATTCGGCCTGGCAGCTCGTCGAGCACATGCGGATCGCCCAGTGGGACATCCTCCGGTTCTGCGTCGACCCCGGCCACGTCTCGCCCGAGTTCCCCGACGGCTACTGGCCCGAGTCCGAGGCCCCTCCCGACCCGGGGGCCTGGGATCGGACGATCGCCGGGTTCCTGGCCGACCGGCGGGCGATGATTGATCTGGTCATGGACCCCGCGACCGACCTATACTCCCGGCTCCCCCACGGCGACGGCCAGACGATCCTCCGCGAGGCCCTCCTGGTCGCCGATCACAACGCCTATCACCTCGGCCAGTTGCTCATCGTCCGCCGGCTCGTGGGCGGCTGGGACGGGTGACCCCCCGGTCCGGATCGCCCCGATTTTTCGCTCCAGTCCGTCGGGAGGGTTGCCGATAAAGAGGTTTGGTCGTCCGCCGGGAGGATAGGTCGTCGGCCTCACGACGGGCCGATCGGACGGGTGATGGGCAAGGGAGGCCCGAACCAAATGAGGCGTCCTCGGTCGGGGATCGGGTCCGAGCTGGTCCCGCTGGTCCTGATCCTGGCCTGCCTGGCCGGGTCGCTGGCGATGATCGTCTCGGTCCATCGGCGGATCGCCTCGCGACGTCCCTCGAAGCCCGCCGTGGCCGTGGCCCTGCCGCCGCGACCGACGCCCCCCACTCCGGCCCCGTCCCCGGTCGCGCCCGAGCCGGAGGCCGAGGGGCCCGAGCCGCCCCCGCCGCCGGCCCCGGAAGACCCGACGCCCAGGGCCCTGGCGAAGCTCATGGCGGCCGAGGCCGAGCAGCTCCTGGAGGCGTCGAAGGCCGACCGGAAGGCCGCCGCCCTGGAAGAGGCGAGGAAGTCGGCCGAGGCCGAGTCGGAACGCTGGCGTCGGCGGGAATCGCTGGTCCGGCTCCAGCTCGACTCGCTCGACAACAAGGTCCGCAGGCTGGAGACCGAGGCCGACGAGATGGCCCTGGAGCGCGACGCGCTCGAGAAGGAGCTGGACGCCCGGAAGGCCCTGGCCGCCCAGGCCCGATCCCGGCCGGGCCAGGCGATCCTGCCGCACCGGGGGGCCAACGGCACCTGGCGCCGGCCGATCGTCGTCGAGTGCCGCAACGGGATGGCGATCCTCCAGCCGCAGGGGATCATGTTCGGGCTGCTCGACCTCGCCTCGGGCTTCGGCCCGGCCTCCAACCCGTTCGTCGCCGCCGTCGCCCGCGAGGCGATCCGCATCCAGGGCCATGCCTCGCCCGACGGCCAGGCGGTCGTCCCCTACATCTTCTTCCTGGTCCGTCCCGACGGGATCAGGCCCTATTATGAGGCCCGGGGGCGGCTGGAACCGCTCGGGATCACCTTCGGCTACGAGCTGGCCGACCAGGACTGGCAGGTCGACTTCCCCGACCTCGACGACGTCAAGACCTGGGACGGCTCGGCCCCGACCCTCCCCGCCGGCGGCGACCCGCTGGCCCAGTCCCAGCCGCTCGCCCGGGGGGCCTCGCCGGCCGAGGACGAGGAATTCCCGTCTTGGGGCCAGTCGAGGCGGGGCCGATCGATGTCGAGGCCGTTGGACGGCCCCGGCGGCGAGTTCGTCTGGCCCCCCCGCTCCCCGGCCTCCGACGGCAACGGCAACGGGGGCGGGATCAAGCTCGGCAACCTGGGCGGATCGGGCTCGGGCCCGGGAACCATCAGGGGCGGGGCCGGATCGCGTCCGACCGGCGGCTTGACTGGCGATCCCTCGGGCCTCGCCTCCGGACGACCCGACGGCGCCGACCCTCTGGGCGACGGGCCATCCGGGGCCCCGGGCTTCCCGTCCAATCGACCGGGCGGCGCGGGGCCGCTCGCGAGCGGGCCGGGGATGATGCCGGGCGGC
>JAJYDH010000335.1 GCA_021777685.1 Planctomycetota bacterium
GCCCACGGCCCGCATCAGGGCCAGGGCGTTACTCTGGTGGACGACCCCCGGCTGCATCTTGTAATCGAAGGCGAGGCGGCCCTTCTCGTCCAGGTGGTCGGCGAAATGGACGTTCTCCGCCCTCGGCGCGAGCCGCCCGGCGACCTCGGCCAGGGCCAGGTCGTGGGTCGTGAAGAGGCCGATGGCCCCCCGATCGATCAGGCTCCGGACGATCGCCTCGGCCCCCTGGAGCCGGTCGTGCGAGTTCGTCCCGTGGAGGATCTCGTCGATCAGGAAGAGGAGGGGCGGCGACTGACCGGCCATCTCGACGAGCTTCTTGAGCCGGAGGATCTCGGCGTAGAACCGAGACCGTCCCGCCTGGAGCGAGTCGTGGACGCGCAGGGTCCCGCCGATCGACAGCGGCGAGAGCCGGAGTCGCGCCGCCCGGACCGGGGCGCCGGCCTGGGCCAGGACCGCGTTGATCCCGACCGTCCGGAGCCAGGTGCTCTTGCCCGACATGTTCGACCCGCTCACCGACAGGACCCGCAGTTCGCCCCCGAGCCGGATGTCGTTCCGGACACACCGGCTCGACGGCAGGAGCGGGTGGCCGAGCCCCGTCGCCTCGTAGATCGGCCCGCCATCGACCAGCTCAGGGAACGGGTCGGACGGGTTCTCGAAGGTGTAGCTCGCCAGGGAGACAAGTGCCTCGATCTCCCCGACGATGTCCAGCCATCGGCCGACCGAACCCCCGTGCTCCTCTCGCCAGGACTCGACGGCCAGCGCGAACTGGGTCTTCCAGAGCAGGATCGTCCCGAACAGGGCGAAGTAGACGTTGTGGCGGGCCTCCAGCCAGCGGACCAGCCCCGCCAGCCTGGCAATCCGGGCCGAGGCCGGCCTTCCGCCGCCCTCAAGTCCGGCCCGCAACTCCAGGAGCCTGGGGGAGGTGAAAGGCTCCCGCTCGATCCGGGCGAGGAGGCCGGCCAGCGTCTCCAGCTCGCCGGAGCGGGCCTCGATGTCGACCAGGGCCCGGCTGGCCCGTCTCGCGAAGAGGGAGGCTATCGCCGCTTCGAGCAGGAGCAAGGCCAGGAGCGGGGCTGTCCCCAGCGATCCGATCAGCCGGCCGACCAGCGCACCGACCGTCGACACCGCGATGATCGCGATAAGCCATCGGGTCGCCACCGATGCTCCTCGGTGCGAATCTCGACCCCAGGAGGTCAGGGCGTCGGGCGACACGCTCGATCGGACGTCATCGCCCAACAGGGCCAGGTCTTCCCGAAAGTCGATCCTCGGGAGAAGTTCCGTCACGGCATCGTGGCGAGTCGCGACTTCTCCGGGAGGCGCGGGGTTCAGGAGCCATGACGCGAGCGTCGCCTCGCCCGACGCGGTCCGGGCCGAGCAGAGCCGCTCGAACAGCGAGCCGACGCCGAAGAGATCGAGGTCGGCCGCGTAGGGATGCTCCTCGTCGAGAAATCGGCCCCCGGGCGTGCCGCTCCCTGACCATCGGTCGTCGAGCCTCGCCAGGCCACGCTCGTGGTAGGCTGCCCGGCCCTCGGCCCGTCGACGGGCGACGATGATCCGGCCGTGAAAAAAGACGAGGACGAACAGCCCGACCAGAGCCACGCCGGGCGAAGCCGGGTGGAGCGTGCCTCGCCAGGCCAACCATCCGAGGAGCATACCGAGCCCGAAGACGCCGAGGCGGAGATTCCCGAGCAGATCGTCGAGACCCGCCAATCGGACGGCGATGGCCCGGGCCTCTTCGAGACGCCGAGCATACTCGCCCCGAGGACTGGTCTCTCCCCCGGGGGTGCAAACGGTCTTCCGATCCAATGCGGCCATCCGATCGACGCAGCCTGCAATCTCGAACGGTGATCCTCGCCGACGATCGGTCGATCCTAACCGCCCGATGATGACAAATCCAGACGATCCAGGGCTTCTGGCTTCCCCGACGTCATGGATGGTCGTAAGATGCTGGGGGGCTTTGGCGAGCCGGATGATCGCCCCGTCCCGGCTCCGTGGCAACATGGGCCGGATGCATGGCGGGGAGGAAAGTCCGGACTCCATAGGGTGCGATGGTGGGTAACGCCCACCGCCCGGGCAACCGGGTAGGGACAGTGCCACAGAAAATAAACCGCCTCGACCTTCCCTCGGGAAGATCGCGGTAAGGGTGAAACGGTGAGGTAAGAGCTCACCAGCAGGCCGGGCGACCGGCCTGGCTCGGTAAACCCCATCGGGAGCAAGACCAAATAAGGGGGCATTCTCGGCGTCCGGGCTTTCATAGGCCGGGACGTCGGGTACGGGTCGACCCGGCCCGTCACGACTCCCGGGTAGGTCGCTTGAGGCGTCGGGCAACCGGCGTCCCAGAGAAATGATCATCCGGAGGGGTTCACCCCCTTCCGACAGAATCCGGCTTACAGGCTCGTCAAGCCCCCGCATTACCCATGCATGGACGAACTGTTCCTCGGCTTCACGATTTGCACTTGCCCAGAGGCACCTCGCCAGCTATGATGGATGCATCGGGACGCGGGGCCGAATCGACCGTGCCGCGCTTGCACTCAGGCGAGGAGGGACGCGAGATGATGGATACCGAGATGGTAGTCACCGGGGCGATCATCGACTCCTGGGTCGAGCCCGCTGGGCTCCTCCGGGCGGGCTCGCGTCTGGTGCTCCAGGTCGCCCCGTCTGGTCGTCCGAAAGATCTGATGATCGTCGAGGCCGAGGCGTCGCTGGTGGGCGATCGCGGCTGGCTGATGGACCTGGGGGAGAACCTCTGCCACGGCAGCCCCGTGGCGGCGGTCGGCCGACGGAACCTCTCCGGCTTCCTCATGGCCACCCAGCTGCGCCTGGCCCGCTGAACGGACGAGGGTCGGACCCGGAGAGTCGTCCAAGAATTCTCGACGTCCTCTTGACCTGAAATCCCCAAGCTCCTAAAAAACTTCCAGTGTGCTCACGCATCTCGCGGACGGCCCACCTCGGGTCGCCCGGCCGATCGGCCGGGCGGGTCGATCGTGGGCCGAAGTGCTTTCCAGGTCGGGAGCGGCCTTCGGGATTCGGACCATCATGCCTCAGACGCCTCGCGCCCCCCATGCCTATCAGAGCGGAACACTCGCCCGGATCGTCGACGGCTTGCGTTACGGCGGGGGCATCGGGCAATGGTCGTGGCTGGCCCATCGTCTGAGCGGCCTCGGCATCCTGTTCTTCCTGATCGTGCACATCACCGACACGTTCTTCGTCGTCTTCGCCCCCGACTGGTATGACCACACGGTGGCGATCTACGGCGGAGTCTGGTTCGACGGGCATTATTACTGGCCGCTCCGGTGGGCCTTCCGGGTCGCGGAGCTGGGGCTGATCGCGTCGGTCGTCTTCCACGCGATCAACGGCGTGGGCGTGATCCTTTACGACCTCTGGCCGAAGGGCTCGCTCTATCGCAAGCCGATCCTCTGGACGGTCCAGGTGGCCTTCTGGGGGATCATGCTGGTCACGACGCCGATCGTCCTCTACCCCCTCCGCAAGGCGCCCGATCAGCCCGCCGCGTCCCGGCCCGCCCCGCCACCGGCCGGCGTGGCCTCGGTCGTCCCCGGCCGTTGATCCCGCCGTCGGGATGACGGTATCGATTTTACCCCGCAGGACTCATCGGATCATGACTGCGAGATCGACGGGAAGGCGGATCAGGCCGAGCGGCGGCTACGAGCTTTTCATGTGGTATTTCATGAGGCTCTCGGGCCTGGCTCTCGTCTTCCTCGCGGTCGGCCACCTGTTCATCATGCACATCCTGAACAACGTCGAGACGATCAACTACGCGTTCGTCGCCAGCCGCTGGACCGCGCCCCGGACCGGGTGGATCTGGCGACTCTGGGACGCTTCGCTGATCTCCCTGGCGGTGATCCACGGCTTCAACGGACTCCGACAGGTCCTCTACGAGTACCTCTCGGCGGGCGGCCGGATCGTCGCCGGCACGGTCACCTGGGCGCTCACCGCCGTCTTCATCGGCGCGGGGGGCTACTCGATCCTCATGTTCCAGCCGGATGAGGGCTTCATCAAGGAGCATCCGCTGAAGATCGAGCGGACGACCGAGATCTCGTCCGCGTCTGCCCCGCCCGCGTCGCAACCGATCTCCGTCGCCAGATGACACCGCGTCGTCGCCCGGCCGCCCCGAGGACGACGCCCCACCCCGGTCGAGTCGCATGAATTACCATCGTTTCGACAGCATCATCGTCGGAGCCGGAGGCGCGGGGCTGATGGCCGCGCTGGAGTCGAGCAGGCGAGTCGGCACGGCGGTCGTCAGCAAGCTCTATCCCACGCGTTCTCACACGGGGGCCGCGCAGGGCGGGATCGCCGCGGCGCTGGCGAACCTGGAGGACGACTCCTGGGAGAACCACGCCTACGACACGATCAAGGGAGGCGACTTCCTGGTCGACCAGACCGCGGCCGAGGTCCTCTGCCGCGAGGCGGTCGAGTGCATCTACGACCTCGAACACATGGGCCTGCCGTTCGACCGGACGGCCGACGGCCGGATCTCGCAGCGACGGTTCGGCGGCCACACCAAGCCGAACCCAATCTACGACAAGAACGCCGCCCCCGGCACCGAGGCCGCCAAGCCCCGGATTCCGGTCATGAGGGCCTGCCACGCGGCCGACCGGACCGGCCACATGATCCTCCAGACGCTCTACCAGCAGTGCATCAAGCAGGGGGTGACGTTCTTCGACGAGTTCCACATGCTGGACCTCATCATGGTCGACGGCGAGGCCCGGGGGATCGTGGCGATCGAGATCGCCACCGGCCAGTTCCACACCTTCCATGCCAAGAGCATCCTGCTGGCCACCGGCGGGTTCGGCCGGATGTTCAAGGTGTCGTCGAATGCCTACGCATTGACCGGCGACGGCCCGGCCATCGCCTACCGGCACGGCCTGCCCCTGGAAGACCTGGAGTTCTACCAGTTCCACCCGACCGGCATCTATCGCCTGGGCATCCTCCTGAGCGAGGCGTGCCGAGGCGACGGCGGCGTGATGTTCAACGGGAAGGGGGAGCGCTTCATGGAGAAGTACGCCCCCAACCTCAAGGATCTCGCCAGCCGCGACGTCTGCTCGCGGTCGATCTACCAGGAAGTCCGGGCCGGCAACGGGATCGGCGGCAAGGATTACGTCTACCTCGACATCCGGGCCGAGACGATCAACAAGTACAAGACCAGCCCGACCGGCGAGACCGTCGACAGCGCGTGGGTCGAGAAGCGATTGCCCGACATCATCGAATTCGCCCGGACCTACCTCGGCGTCGACCCGATCCGCGAGCCGATGCCGATCCAGCCGACCGCCCACTACGGGATGGGCGGCATCCCGACCGACATCCACGGCCGGGTGATCCGCGACTCCCATGATACGCCGGTCCCGGGCCTCTACTCGGCCGGCGAGAGCGCCTGCGTCAGCGTCCACGGGGCCAACCGACTCGGGACGAACAGCCTGGTCGACCTCGTCGTCTTCGGCCGACGATCCGGCCGGGCGATGGCCGAGTACGCGGCCGGCCGGAAGTTCGAGCCCCTGCCCCCGCATCCCGAGACGCCGGCGAAGACCATGATCGACGGCCTGCTCTCCCGGAGCCGGACCGAGCCCTGGGTCCGCATCCGCGACGAGATGCAGACCTCCATGATGGACGATTGCGGCGTCTACCGGACCGAGGAGACCCTGACCCGCGCCAGGGACGTCCTGATCAAGCTCAAGGACCGATACCGGAACCTGGGCGTCCAGGACAAGGGGACGGTCTACAACACGGGCCTCCTGGAGGTCATCGAGCTGGGATGCCTGCTCGACATCGCCCAGGCGACCGTCGCGTCGGCCCTCGCCCGCCAGGAAAGCCGGGGCGGGCACTCGCGCGAGGATTTCCCCGATCGCGACGACCGCCAGTTCTTCAAGCACAGCCTCGTCTACCGGGACGGCGAGAACGGCACCCGGATGGATTATAAAGACGTGGATATCATCACCGTCGAGAAGGACGGCCGGGTGACGACCAAGTACCCGCTGGAAGTGAGGAAGTACTGAGATTGGCCATTCGAGCCGATGAGATCGATGACGATATCGAGTGGATCGAACAAGTCGGCGATCGGATTCGAATCGAAGTGGCCGCTCGCCTCGAACAGCCCTGATCGCCGTCATCGCCCCGGGATCGAATCGATCAGTCCGCCCTCCGAGGATCGTCCGACATGCTCTCTCAAGCCGAGTTGATCGACCCGCAGGCGCGGACCCTGACCGTCAGGATCAAGCGCTATAATCCCGAGGTCGACGAGAAGCCACACTGGGAAGAATACAAGGTCGAGGCCGACGGCCACGACCGCGTCCTCGACGTCATCCAGAAGGTGAAGTGGGAGCAGGACGACACCCTCTCGCTCCGGAGGTCGTGCGCCCACGGCGTCTGCGGTTCGGACGCGATGAGGATCAACGGCTCGAACGGGCTGGCCTGCAAGATCCTGGTCAAGAACCTCCGGTCGGACACCCTGACCCTGGAGCCGATCCTCGGCCTCCCGGTGCTCAAGGACCTGATCGTCGACATGAAGCCGTTCTTCGACCACTACAAGTCGGTGATGCCGTTCCTGGTCAACGACGAGCAGCCGCCGACCGCCGAACGGCTCCAGTCGCCGGCCGAGCGGGCCCGGTTCGACGAGTCGACCAAGTGCATCCTGTGCGCCTGCTGCACGACGGCCTGCCCGCCGTTCTGGGGCGACCGGAAGTACGTCGGCCCGGCGGCGATCGTCAACGCCCACCGGTTCATCTTCGACTCGCGCGACCGGGGCGCCGCCGAACGCCTGGAGATCCTCAACGACGCTGAAGGGGTCTGGCGGTGCCGGACGGTCTTCAACTGCACGAGCGCCTGCCCTCGCGATATCAAGGTCACTCAGACCATCTCCGAGGTGAAGCGTCTGCTCATGACCGGCAACATCGACCTCGACACCGCCCCCAGCGTCGTGATCGGGAACTGAGCCGCCACGGCGAGACCGAGGATGAAGGAGCCGGCCCTTCCCGTCGATCGGGAGGCCGGCCCTCATTTTTCCGGTCGCGACCTTCCGTCGGGTCAGAAGGCGCTGCCGCAGAGAATGCGGACGTTCGCGTAGGGCGTGAACTCGGCCGTGCGGATGATCCCCTTGACGCCGAGCGACTGCTCCTTGAACTCGTGGTGCGGGACCTCGTCGACGTCGACATCACCGACGATCTTGAGGATCTCCTGGTAGAGCTTGGGGCTGTACTCGTTGATCTCCGTCGCCACGGCGATCGACTCGATGACT
>JAJYDH010000336.1 GCA_021777685.1 Planctomycetota bacterium
TGGGTCGAGCCTCGGGCGAGCCCCACCATCCGGCGAAATGCTGGTGGGGCTCGCCCGAGGCTCGACCCAACCTACGCAGATTAACCATTCTTACATGCCGCACGGATCGCGAGGAACGAAGCCACCGGGAACTCCGAGCGAAGCCACTCTCAGCCTCGCCGTCCGGCCTGCCATCGGGTGCGAGGCGCTTTATAATGAGGGTGAATGGACCCCGGGTGGGGATGGTCGGAGCAAAATCGGTAAGTCATGGGAGCTGGGGAGGTTCGGGACGATGTCGAGCTTGAAGGCGGTGGGTGCTCACGCGGTGACGGTCCTGGTGACGTTCGCCCTCGTGCTGCTCTGGGTGGATGATCGGGAGAGGGGTCGGCGCGGGAGCCCCCTGGCGCAGATCCCCCGCGTTCAGGCCCGTCCGAACCCGACGGCACCGGCGCCCGCGCCGGCTCCGGCCCCCATCCCCGCCGAGGTGCTCAAGGCGTTCGACGCCGACGAACAGATCAACATCCGCGTCTACGCCAACGCCAACCGGGGGGTGGTGAACATCACCACGGCGTCGTCGACGGTCGGGCTGTTCGGCGACGAGGCGACCTCCAGCGGGTCGGGCTCGGGGTTCGTGATCGACCGTCAGGGGCACATCCTGACCAACTACCACGTCGTCGAGGGGGCCGACAGCGTCCAGGTCACGCTCGCCGACGGCTCGACCCGCGAGGCCCGGGTCGTCGGGGCCGACGCATCGAACGACGTCGCCGTGATCCGGGTCGACCTGCCGGCCGCGCAGCTCTCGCCGCTGGCGCTGGGCGACTCGTCGGGGCTCCTGGTCGGCCAGAAGGTCCTGGCGCTGGGCAACCCGTTCGGCCTGGAGCGGACCCTGACGACCGGGATCATCAGCAGCCTCGACCGGTCGATCAAGGCCAAGAACGGCCGGACCATCAAGGGGATCATCCAGACCGACGCGGCGATCAACCCGGGCAACTCGGGCGGGCCGCTGCTGAACTCGCGAGGCGAGGTCATCGGCATGAACACGGCGATCCTCAGCCAGGTCGGGCAGTCGGCCGGGATCGGGTTCACCGTGCCCATCAGCGCCATCAAGCGCATCCTCCGCCCGCTGATCGAGGAGGGGCACGTCACCCGCGCCGACCTTGGCCTGACGCGGGTCTACCGGACGCCCGACGGCCTGCTGATCCTCGCCGTCGTCGAGGGGGGGCCGGCCGACCGGGCGGGGCTCCGGCCGATCAAGCTCCGCCGCTACCGCCAGGGCGGCGTGATCTTCCAGCGACCCGACCCCGAGTCGGCCGACCTGATCGTGGCCGTCGACGGCAAGAAGGTCCGGACCTATGAAGACCTGCTCACCGAGGTCGAGGCCCACGCCCCCGGCCAGGACGTGGTCGTCGGCGTGATCCGCGAGGGGCGCGAGGTGGACGTCCCGGTCACGCTCGGGCGATCGTCATGACCCTCGCGACCCGAGGCCCGTCGAGGCCGGAATTCGCGGGACGGCCGAGATTCGGCCGGCCGGGCCCCCGCCCGGCCCGGAGTGGTGTATCTTCACTGAATAAGGGATGTTCGAGCCGGGTGTCACCACGCTTCGCCATCGAGATCAGCCGGGCCGGTCCAGCCGATTCCTGGAACACGGAGTGCCCGGCCATGCGCGACCGTCGCCGCTTCCACGCCTCGCCGGAATCGGTCGAGGCGCGGCAACTGCTGACGACCTTCCTCGTGACCTCGGCGGCCGACGCCGGGCCCGGCTCGCTCCGCGAGGCGATCACGATGTCGGACGCCCCCCACGCCGGCGCCGACAACATCGATTTCGCCATCCCCGCCACGGCGGCGAACAACTTCGACCCGGCCACGCAGACCTGGCGGATCGCGCTGGCCGGCCCCCTGCCGGCGATCACCCACCAGGTCACCATCGACGGCGACACCCAGGGGGTGATCTCCCCGATCTCGTACCTCTATCCGAACTCGCCGACGGGCCTGCCGACCCCGGTCGCCGCGGCGCCGAACAGCTTCTCGGGCCGGCCGACCGACCCCGGCTCGGCGCTCGACGGCAACAACGCCATCCCCCGGATCATCGTCGAGGGCGGCGGGACGGCGGGAGGGACGGGGTTCGTCCTCGACGCCTCGGACAGCATCCTCCGGGGGCTGATCGTCGACGGCTTCGACGTGGGCGTGTCGGTCCCCAACCCGGGCGTCGTCGGCGTCCTGATCCAGGGCGACGACATCGGCAAGTATCGCGTATTTCCGGTCGACCCCTCGACGGGCCTGCCGGTGCTCGTCAACGGGGTCCAGGTGGAACAGGTGGACGGCACGGGCAATTCGCTCCAGGGCGTGCTGCTCGCGTCGACCAACGCGACGGTCGGGGGGGTGGAGCAGCAGGACAACAACGTCATCATCGGCAATGGCGCCCAGGGCGTCTCGATCCTCCTCGGCGCTCATGGCAACCAGGTCATCGGCAACCAGATCGGCATCGTCGGGCCGCCGTCTGCGAATGGCCTCTACTTCATCGTGCCAAACGGGTCCGATGGCGTCCTGATCGCCGATTCGAGCAATTATGTGGGCGGGGCCGCGCCGGGGTCGGGCAACCTGATCTCGGGGAACCTGGGGGACGGCGTGCATATCGTCGGGCCGGCGGCGACCCGCAACGATGTCCTGGGGAACTACATCGGCACCGGGCCCGGCGGCCTGTTCGTCCTCGGTTCGGCCGCCTCGGGGAACCAGGGCGACGGGGTGGCGATCGACAACGCGAGCGACAACGACATCGGCGGCCTCGCGACCGCCGACCGCAACGTGATCTCGGGCAACTCGGGGGCGGGCGTCCGGATCTTCGACAATTCGGGCGGGACCACCAGCGTCCGGAACCTCGTCCAGGGCAACTACATCGGCATCACGATGGACGGGATCTCGGCCCTGGGCAACGGCCAGGAGGGGGTGGCGATCACCTCGGCCGACAATGTGGTCGACGCCTCGAACGTCATCTCCGCCAACCTCCGGGGCGTCCTGCTCGCCGGGGCCGGGGCGGTCGGCGATCTCGTCCAGGGCAACCTGATCGGCACCAACGCCGCCGGGACCGCCGACCTCGGCAACGCCCAGGAGGGCGTCCGGGTCGAGAATGCCCCCGCCGACACGATCTCGGGCAACGCCGCCGGCTCGCAGGTCATCTCGGGGAACAACGTCGGGGTGCTCATCACCGGGGCCGGGTCGACGGCCGACCAGGTCCTGGGGAACTTCATCGGCACCGACATCACCGGCAAGCTCGACCTGGGCAACTCCCAGGAGGGCGTCCGGGTCGAAGACGCGGCGGGGAACTCGATCGGGGCCCCGACGGCGACCGACCGGAACGTGATCTCGGCGAACCACACGGGCGTGACGATCACCGGCCCGACGGCGACCGGCAACGTCGTGCAGAACAACCTCATCGGCACCGACGTCACGGGCCTGTCATCGCTCGGCAACGAGATCGACGGCGTGTTCCTCAGCCTGGGGGCGTCCGGCAACCTGATCGGCGGCCCGATGGCCCCGGATGGGAACACGGTCGCGTTCAACCGGCGGGATGGCGTCCGGATCGAAGATGCGAGCGTCCGCAACCCGATCCTGAGCAACGCGATCTTCGCCAACGTCAACCTGGGGATCGACCTGATCGGCCCGGCGAACCTGGGCCCGGCCGGCCCGGTCGCGCTGAACCTGATGTCCCCCGCCACCTCGATCGGCTCCACGATCATCTCGGGGACGCTGACGGGCGCCCCGGACACGGTCTACACGATCCAGTTCTTCCTCAACACGCCGACGGTCCCCCCCGGGACCATCGAAGGCCAGCAGTACGTCGGGGAGACCACGACGACGACCCGGGCCGACGGGACCGGGTCGTACACCGCGAACCTCCCGATCGTCGTCCAGGCGGGCCAGGTGATCACGGCCACCGCGACCGACTCGCTCGGGAACACCTCCGAGTTCTCGGCCCCGGCCCCCCCCGAGGTCTTCGGCTCGGTCCAGTTCTCGATGGCCGGCTACACGGTCGACGAGTCGGCGGGCACGGCCACGATCCAGGTGACTCGGGCGGGCGGGAGCGGCGGGCTGTTCAAGATCGCCTACGCGACCTCCGACGGCTCGGCGCTGGCCGGGGTGGAGTACGCGGCGACCTCGGGGACCCTGACCTTCGACCCCGGCGTGGACGCCCAGACCTTCACCGTCCCGATCCTCGACGACGGCCTGCCCCGGGGCGACACGTCGCTCATGCTCAGCCTGGGCAACCCCCTGGGCCCGATCATGGTCGGGGCCCCGAGCACGGCGACGCTGACGATCCTGGGCAACCAGCCGGGCGTCTTCCGGTTCCAGATGGCCGACTACTTCGTGGCCGAGGCCGCCGGCACGGCCACCATCACGGTCGCCCGAGACGGGGGCGGGACGCCGGCGACGATCAATTACTCGACGGCCGACGGCACGGCGGTCGCGGGGGCCGATTACCTCCCCACGGCGGGGACGCTCTCCTTCGGCCCCGGCGACCGGGTCAAGACCTTCACCGTCCCGATCCCGATCAATCCCCTGATCCGGGGGAACGAGACGGTGATCCTCAACCTCTCCGGCCCGACCGGGGGAGCGACCCTCGGGTCGCCCTCGTCGGCGGTCCTGGTCATCGTCGACGACGGGGTCGACCGGATGGGCCCCCGCGTCACCTCGGCGAGGGCGGTCGCCGGCCCCCGAAGGACCGCCGACGTCGTGGTCTCGTTCGACGAGCCGCTCAACCCGGCCACGGCGGTCGACCTCCTGAACTACGGCTACGC
This sequence comes from Planctomycetota bacterium, assembly GCA_021777685.1. Classification (GTDB taxonomy): domain Bacteria; phylum Planctomycetota; class Planctomycetia; order Isosphaerales; family Isosphaeraceae; genus Tundrisphaera. Next base: position 4,773 of record JAJYDH010000336.1, read on the forward strand.
CGTCCGGACCGCCGGCCGCGACGGCAAGCTCGGGACCAAGGACGACCACCTCGTCGGCATCGGCCCGGCCACATATAATCCCGTCACCTACACCGTGACCCTGCCGCTGACCGCCCAGGTCGCCATTCACACCAGGCTCTTGCTCCAGATCAACGAGGTCACGAGCGTCCCGGGGCAGGGGGTGGGCGTCTCCGACCTCCTGGGGAACCTGCTCGACGGCAAGGGGAACGGGCTCCCCGGGAGCCCGTTCTCGGCCGTGGTCGTCGTCCAGCCGGCCCCGGTGCCGGTGCCGCTGCATAAGCCCGCGCCGAAGGCGACCGGCCACAAGGCCGGCCCCGCCAGGCATCCGGCCCCGAAGGCACCGGCCCACCCCCGGGGACCGTCGGCCGCCAGGTCGGGAGGCCCCGCCCATCATCGATAATCCAACATGGATTGATATAACAAGGGGCGGGCCCGACCCCGGCGCCCGGTCAGGACGGGGGGGCCGATGGGATCAACGCGTAGACGTTCCCCAGGGGGATCACCGTGCTGTAGCCGACCCCGGTCCCGTATTCGAGCCCGAAGCCGCTGCCGGCGGAGGCCGAGAAGGTGCTGATCCCGCTGGCGTACCTCGACGACCCGAGGTCCGCCGAGACCCCCGAGCCGACGTCCACCCCCTCGACGACCCGGCTCCCGCCGAGCTGGTTGATGTTCGAGGCGTTGGAGACCTCGACGCGGACGTCTCCCGAGGCGACGTCGACGGGCGTCGGGACGGGGTTCCCGTTCTCCAGCGGGCCCCGGATGGTCAGCATCAGCCCGTAGTCGCCCGAGCGGTCGAAGACGTAGCCGACGTCGAGCCGCCCGGGGAAGTTGTTCAGGACCGGCAAGGACAGGCCGGAGACGCTCGGGGCGACGTCCAGGAGCCGACGGACCGCTCCGGCCGAGATCTCGAGCGTCCCCGAGAGCGACTTCGGCGGGAGGCCCGGCGGCTGGACCGGGACCGGCGGCGTGAACGTGCCCGCCGCGAGCATGGACTGGACCTGCGTCGCGAACTGGCTGATCCCGGCCGAGACCTCGGAATTCTGGGCGTCGCTGAGCGAGAAGACGTCCCGCTGGACCGCGAGCCGGAGGGCCTTCGAGAGGTCCCTGGCCGCCGTCGAGGTCGGGAACGGGTTGTGGTGCAGCAGGTACGGGGCGAGCCGGAGGCCGGGGACCGAGTTGGGGGCGTTGGGGGAGACCCCTCTGACCCCGGCGTTGAGGATCTGGAGGAGGATCGAGCCGGTCGTCACATAGGTCGGCGCGAACGTGCCGATCGAGATGACCGAGGTGCTGGGCGTCGGGTATCCCGCCGGCAGCAACGACTGGGGGATCAGGACCGAGCCCGTGACCGGCGGCCCCTGGGCGGTGATCCGGACGTTCGAGGTCGGGACCGTGGCGAAGAAGCCCGGAATCCCGTTCGAGGGGCCGACCTGGACCATGCTCGTCACCTCCCCGACCGACTGGATCGTCGCCTGCTGGGGGATGCTGAACGCGATCAGGGGGTCGGGGGCGGCGGTGGCGGCGGGCGAGCCGGTCGAGGTCGCCGGAGTGGTCGCGGTCGTGGTCGTGGTCGCGGTCGCGGCGGCCGGGACGGTGGCCGAGGTCATGCCGGAGACCTGCTGCGAGCCGAGGAGCGAGGTCAGCGCCGGGGCGCCGAACAGGGTGTAGACGTCCCCGTCCGACAGGATCGAATGCACATAATGTTGGTTGAGCACGGTCTGCTTCAGGACGGCCTGGGGGCTGTTGCCGAGCGACTTGCTCGCGGCCTGGACCTGGTCGAGGCCGGGCCCGAGGACGCTCGACAGGAGGAGATTGATCGACGTATGTGGGTTGACAACCGGCGCCGGCTTGACGACCCGAGGGCCGAAATGCGACGGGACGACGTAGGCGCCGAGGGAGCTCGACACGCCGCCCGTGGCCATCAGCTCCCGTCGGTCCAATGCCTCGACGCTCGGGCTCAGGCGGTTCGTCGCCCAGGTCCCCCGGACCGATTTCCGACCCGACATCGCGAGCCTCCTCGCTTTTTCGAACGTCCCATCCTGGGCGGGCCCGACGCGAGCCGGTCGCTCTTCGAATCCGCGGCCTCGCCGGGCCGCGATCGGCCCCCGGCGGCCGGCGAGCCGGTCCGCCCGTGCTCCTCCGGCCCCGGCCCGGATCTCGGCGCACTCCCGGCCCGGCCCTGTCAATATCGGCCGGGACGGCGCCGAACTCAAACCGCCCGGCCCCGGGAAATCCGACGGATCGACAAAACAGGATCAACTTGCGGGTCCTCCGATTTCGATATAAGCCCTGCGACGTGTCGGATCGCGCCGCCGGATGATGTCGGGCAGGAGGTCGGACCGGTGCCGCCAATGAGAACGATCGAGGGAAATCGCCGACGCCCGCGGGCGGCCCGGCTCGCCTGCGCGGTCCTGATCGCCCTGGCCGTGGCCCCCGCCCGGGGGCAGGA
>JAJYDH010000337.1 GCA_021777685.1 Planctomycetota bacterium
GGGCGCGGCACGATGGAGAACGGACGGAACGAGCATCTGTCACCGCCTCTGGTCCCGCGACGCCCCTCACCCCCGGCCCCTCTCCCAGAGGGAGAGGGGAGACAGAAATGCCTCTGGCGCAAGCCGTTAGACTCATTCGACGGTATTGACTCTGGTCCCCTCCCCCGCAAGGGGGGAGGGAGCCAGGAATACGGGTCGAAGCAACTATTTCGGCGAATTTGACCGCCTCGGGGCTCGACCCAGGGAGGGAACCGCCCATGTCCTCGGCGCTGCTTGCGGCCCTGTTCGCGACCCTGGGCACGGGGCTGGCCGTCACCTCGGCCGCCTGCCTCGTGCTCTGGCGGCGGGTCCGCGCCCTGACCCCGGAGGCCCGGCCCGCCCGCGAGGCCCCGGCCCCGGTCTCGGTGGCCTTGCCGGATCGGGCCCCCGAGAAGAGGCCGGCGAAGGCCCGGTACGAGGTGGCCCGGCGGCTGGACGAGCTGGCCGGCCGGCATCGGGCGCTGGAGGCCCGGTTGGCCCGGGTCGAGGCGTCGGCGACCGAGGCGGCCGTCGCGATCGCCTCCGACTCGACCCGGCTCCGGCGCGTCCGTCGGCTCGACCCGGGACAGTCGGCGACCTCGGGCGGGCCGACCCTGATCTCGGTCCCCAACCTGGCCGCGCCCCCCGCCCCGCCCTCGGAGGCGGCGGCCGAGCTGGACCGGCGGTTCGGCGACGTCTGGGCGATGGCCGACCGGGGCGTGCCGGTCGAGGAGATCGCCCGGGAGTCCGGCTACCCGATCGGCCAGGTCGAGCTGATCCTGGGCCTCCGCCGGCGGCTCCTGGCGGCCGAGGACGGGCCCGATGCCTGAGCCCGAGATCGGCCATCCGGGCGACCTCGAATCCGCGAGCTTCGCCTGCCTGGACCGGACCCGGTCGGCCGTGCTCAACGTCCTGGTCGTCGTCGGCGGCGGGATCGCGGCGAGCGGCTGGGCCCTCGGCCGCCACGAGCCCGACGCGGTCCTCCCCTGGGGCACGGTCGCGACCAACCGGGCGTCGATGGCCTCGCTGGTGGTCGTGGTCGCCCTGTCCTACGCGATCCTCCGGGTCGGCTCGGGCCGGGAGTCGCTCAGGGACCCCCGCCGGAGGGCCTCGCGGTTCTTCCGCGCGAGGGTGCTCGCCGCGGTCGTCGGCGCCCTGGCCGTCCCGCTCGGCTTCGCCCACGGCTGGCTGGTCGACTCGCGCCTCAACGCCCTCGCCCCGTTCTGGGTCGCCGCCCTCGGCCTGGGCTTCCTCGCCCTGCCCCGGGGCCCCGAGCTGGACGACTTCGACGAGCCGATCCCGGAGGGGTGAGACAGGTCGGGCCGAGGGAGCCACGGGTCGCCGCCGACATCGGCATTATGAGGACGGGTGCGACGACGGATTCTGGCAACGAGCCGGAGAGGCCCGCGGATGGACGTCTTCACGTAGGGTAGGGCCAGAAACCGTCGGCGCACCCCTTCGGGTCGATTTCGGCGGGCAGCGGGTTGCCCGGGCCGGCCTCCGGGCGCAGAATCAAGCCCTGTGCACCGTCAATCAAGTCTCCGGACCTCACATCCTCGCCCGGCGAGGGTGCCGGATCTTGATCGGGCCGGATTTTCGACGAGGCGACCCCAGGAACCCCGCCATGCGATCTCGACGAGCCCTCGCCCTTTTGCCGACGCTCCTGGCGGTCCTGGCGGCCCCCGTGGTCCGGGGCCAGCGGCCGGACGAGGCGCCGGTCGTCTCGCCGAAGGTGGTCGACCCGCCGGCCCGGCGGACGCTCGACCCGTCGCTCGTCGCGGTCCGGCTGATGCTGGGCGTCGGCGACGAGGCCGTGACGCGCTGGGGCGGGTCGGTGAGGGTCGACAAGGGCGAGGTCGTCGGCGTCGAGGGGGCCCGGTTCCGCCGGGGCGACCGGATCAAGGGGGCCGACTCGTGGGAGGCGAATAGCCTCAAGCTCCGCAAGGTCGCCAGCAAGAAGGCCACGGCCAAGAAGGCGGGGGCCGGCCCGAGCACCTTCGGCGGGGCGATCACGCCCAACGGCGTGCTCGTCACCCTCCGCTGCCCCGACGACGCGACCCTGGTCGTCGAGACCGAGCAGGGGAACTTCGCCGTCCCGCTCGCCGACCTGGCCGACGGCTCGATCCGCCGCTACCACAACGGCCGGGTCGCCGCCCAGCGCGTCCCGCCGGCCGTCGCCCTGGCCGACGGCCCGGCGCAGGAGGATTTCCCCGCCGCCTCGGCCGAGGTCGACGGCTCCACCTGGGTCGCCTACGTCGTCCACGAGCCTCGAGGACCCGCGCTCTGGGAGGGCCTGACCGCCCGCCCCAAAGACTTCGCCGCCTATATCCCCGAAGGCGGCGGCGACCAGATCAAGCTCGTCCGGTTCGCGAAAGGAAAGGTCGTCGGCGAGCCGATCGACGTGACCCCGCCGGGCCGCGACGTCTGGCGGCCGAGCGTGGTGGCTACGAATTCGAAACTCATCGTCGCCTGGACCGAGAACGTCGACGGGCGCTGGCGGGTCCTCGCGAAGGCCTTCGACGCGCGGGGCGTCTCGCCCGACCGGCCCCAGGTCCTGGTCGAGGACCGGGCCGCCGACGTCGTGCTCGCCGCCGGCCCCGACGGCAAGGTCTGGATGGCCTGGCAATCGTGGAAGGAGGGCCAGGCCGACATCCGCCTCGCCCCGCTCGACGACCCGTCGGCCTCGATCGCGGTCGGCGACTCGCCCGCCAACGAGTGGTCGCCCGCGCTCGCGATCGGCCGCGACGGCCGGATTCACGTCGCGTTCGACTCGTACCGATCGGGCAATCATGACGTGTTCCTGCGGACCGTCGAGCCCGACGGCAAGCTCGGCGAGCCCGTCGTGGTGGCCGGCTCGCCCCGGTTCGAGGCCCGGCCGTCGGTCGCGGTCGACGCCCGAGGGCGCGCCTGGGTCGCCTACGAGGAGCGGACCCGGGACTGGGGCAAGGACGCCGAGAACCTCGTCGACGGCAAGGGGTCGAGCCTCTATCGCGAGTCGTCCGTGAGGGTCGCGGTCGTCGACGGCCGGCGGGTCCTCCCCGCGCCCGACCCGGTGGCGAGGGCGGGCGACCCGGTCAAGGTCATGAACAGTTATCCTCGCCTGACCGTCGACCGCGACGGCCGCCCCTGGCTGGCCTTCCGCCACCGCCAGGAGGCCATCTGGGGCAACAACGTGGTGATGGTCGTCGGCGGCGTCTGGGTCGAGTACGCCACCGCGCTGGAGGGGGAGTCCTGGTCGCCCCCCCGGCTCCTCCCCCGGAGCGACGGCCTGCTCGACAACCGCCCGGCGCTGGTGCCGACCTCCGCCGGCCCTGTCCTGGCCTTCTACAGCACCGACGGCCGGCTCCGCCGCGAGGTCGAGCACACGCCCGAGCTGAACCGCCGCTACTGGACCCACGCCAGCACGCCCGAGGGGGTCGTCGACTTCGACGTGGAAGTCGCCGCGCTCACCTCGCCGATCAAGGCGGCCGAGCCCGTCCTCGACGATCGGAAGATGACGGACGAAAGCGCATCTCCGGTCCATCCCGACGAGGCGGCCGACATCGCCCGGATGAAGGACTATCGGATCGAGGCCGACGGCAAGACGTATCAGCTCCTCCGGGGCGAATTCCACCGGCATAGCGAGATGTCGATGGACGGGGGCTCCGACGGCTCGCTCGAAGACATGTGGCGGTACGCCCTCGACGCCGCGCACCTCGACTGGATCGGCGACGGCGACCACGACAACGGCGGCGGCAAGGAATACACCTGGTGGCTGATCCAGAAGACGACCGACCTCTACCACCAGCCCCCGACCTTCACGCCGATGTACACCTACGAGCGGAGCGTCAGCTATCCCGGCGGGCATCGCAACGTGATGTTCACCAGGCGGGGAATCCGCACCCTCCCCCGGCTGGTCGACGCAGCGGGCGTGTCGGATGACGACACCAAGATGCTCTACGACTACCTGAACGCCCTGGGAGGGATCTGCGCCTCGCACACCTCGGCGACGGGGATGGGGACCGACTGGCGCGACAACGACCCGAAGGTCGAGCCGATCGTCGAGATCTTCCAGGGGCACCGCCAGTCCTACGAGCACTTCGGAGCCCCGAGGGTGGCCCGCCGGCCGGGCGAGTCGATCGGCGGCTGGAAGCCGATGGGGATGGTCTGGAACGCGCTCTCGATGCAGTACCGCCTGGGCTTCCAGGCCAGCAGCGACCACATCAGCACCCACATCAGCTACGCCGTCGCCCTGGCCGAGGACCGCTCGCGCGAGGCGATCTTCGACGCCTTCAAGAAGCGCCACTGCTACGGGGCGACCGACAACATCATCCTCGACGTCCGCGCCGGAGAGCACATGATGGGCGACGAGTTCACCGCCGGCGGCCCGGTCCGCCTCAAGGTCAAGGCCATCGGCACCGGCCCGATCAAGAAGGTGGACGTCATCAAGGATTTCCTCTACGTCTACACCACCGAGCCCAGGACGGCCAAGGTCGAGTTCGAGTGGCAGGACGAGGAAAAACGCCCCGCCGGCCTGAGCTGGTACTACGTCCGGGTCGAGCAGGAAGACGGAGAGCTCGCCTGGGGCAGCCCGATCTGGGTCCACACCACGGCCGGCGGCGGGCAATGAGTCGTCAGAAGTTGGTGTAGGTATAGGGTGCGTCGAGTCCTCGAAGACGCACCACCCGGCTCTCCGGTCGATCGCCACCGCTCCCCGAATGGTGCGTCTTCGAGGACTCGACGCACCCTACTTCTACTGTCGAGGATGAGACTGGAATCGATTTCCGTGGATGAATCCAGCGACATCACATTCTGGCACAACGATGGGAACTCTTCCGGGGCCATGCCATACAGATCAGCGGGAACCTGTCCGACGGTCTCACGGACGCAGACATCCCGGGCTGATTTACGGCGACTGCCACGGGTTCGGTCCTCCGAACCCCTGCCATGAACGGTCGTCGTCGGGCACGGAGTCAGAGTCTCGAACCTGTGGCACGCGGCCGCGAACGCTCCATGCATCCACTTGCTTCTCTTGGCAGATTTTGCCATCGGTGCTAAATTGATCGTCAGGGATGGCATGGGTCCATGACTCCGGGCCCATGCCATGAACGGTCGTCGGGCGCGGGTCCGGAGGACCGAAGTCGTGGCACCCGGCGTGCCATGAGGAGATCACTCCATCCGGATCGCGATCTCGCCCCTCTCCCCGGAGACATCGACCTTCCCCTTCGGCCCGGGGTCGAAGGCGGCCTTCAGGGCGGCGGCCTCCTCGGGCGAGCCGGGGCGGGCCGAGGGATTATGGACCCGCTCGGTGATCCTGTCGATCAGGAGCCTGGGCTTCGTGACGTCGCCGTGGCCTCCGACCCGGACGCTCCCCTCGGTCCGATGGTCCGATCCGGCGATCTCCAGTCGGATTTCGACCTCGACCTTCTCCCCCTCCTTCGTCTTGCCCGAGAACGTCACCAGCCGGCAATTGACGAGGGCCGGGCCCGGGGAGCCCGGCAGCCCTTCGAGCCAGAAGGCCGGGTAGTCGTCGGGGATCGTCACGGAGCCCCGCGCGGGCGGCTTGCCCTCGGGCGTGTTGTAATTCCCGTCCCGGGTCAGCTCGACGTCGCGAATCCTGGCCTCGGCCAGCTCGGCCTTGAGCACCTCGAAGGCCGCCAGGGCGACCCGGTGCGTGGGCTGGTGCATCGTGAAGTCGAGCCGGTTGGGCATCCAGGCCAGCTCGGCCCTGGCCAGGGCCGCCTGGACCTTCCACGTCGTCCGGACGACCGGCCCGCAACCCGCCGCGAGGACGAGAGCCGGGCCCGCGATCGCGAGCAAGCACCGTCGGAACATCGGACAAGCCCTCCCTGGCCCTTCGCCGCGCCCGGCATCCTTGCCTATCGCGACGCGCGAAAGTAGCCCATCGACGGCTCGCGGTCAAGGTCACGCGCGGCCGACGAGTCCGGGGCCCGGTCCACGCACCCCGCCGCCGGCCGTCGAGCGGGGATCACGCCTCGGTCGCCGGAGTCGACCGGGCGCCGCGGGCCCGGACCCGCGGCACCCGGCGGTCAAATCAAAGGTCGAGGACCCGCCGGAGACGAGTCTCGACCTGGCCCATGGTCGCTGCCGAGACGGTCCCCAGGCGGCGAGCGACCCGTTGCCGGGAGATGGTCCGGATCTGATCCGCCATGATGACGCTCGATTTGGTCAATCCGCCCTCGGTCTCCGAGACCCTGACATGAGCCGGAATATTGCGGTCGGTCCCGGTGATCGGAGCCACGATCAGCAGGCCGTTTGGGCTCCGGTTCAGGTCATCGGCGGACACGACGAGCGCGGGTCGCTGCCCCCCCTGTTCGTGTCCGACCGTCGGGTCGAAGTCGACCATGACGACATCACCCCGGGTCAGGATCAGCCCTCTTGTCATGCTCACCTGGTGAATCCTCCAGACCGTCGGCTGAGGTCGAATCCCAAAGTTCGACCTCGCTCTGGAGGTCAGCCCACGCGGCCGGATCGGCCTGGAGGGCCGCATATGCCGCGTGATATTCCGCCCAGAACTGCTCCTTCTCGTAGTTGCGGACCGCACGGTCGACGATATCGGCCATCGTCTCGCCCGTCTTGTCCGCCAACTCCCGGAGCCGTCCGTGGGTGGATCGGCTGACCCGAATGGTCAAGCTCTCCATCATCCACCCCCTTTGCCGGACCCGCTGATTCAATACAGCAGCCAGGCAAAATGCTTGCGCATGGAAGTAATCCCCTTTTTCCGGGACGATTCTCGCTCAGACATCGGCCTGACATCATCGGCAAGCGTTCACGATGAAGTCTAGGATTCCGTCGCCTGGATTGTCTACTATATTGTATACAACAATGTGGCTTGGGTCAAGCAGCCTTTGATGCCTCCGTCGGGGGTTCGGGCTGCGGAGCAGCACCGACACATGAGGCGATTTCCGCCTTTTCGGAAGATCGTGTGATAATCCGGACGCCTCGGGGGTGAATGTAAGGGCGACGGGCGGCGAGCGCCGCCGGACTTTTCGACGCGTCGCCCACCGACCCAGGGGTCCACCTCCCATGCCCTCCAGCCCCGAGAAGATCGCCGCGAACCGCCGGAATGCCGCGAAATCCACAGGCCCGAAGACCTCCGAGGGCAAGGAACGCTCCAGGCGGAACGGCCTCAAGCACGGCCTGACCGGCGAGGGGATCGTCGTCCCCGACGAGGACGCCGGCGCG
>JAJYDH010000338.1 GCA_021777685.1 Planctomycetota bacterium
GACCCGTCGGAGGGCCCACTCGGCGGCCAGGGCGATGATGGCGATCAGGAAGTAGAGCGGCTGATGCCACAAGGGGGCGGTCCAGGGCTCGGTGATCGGGGCGTCCTTCGAGGCCAGGCTGGAGACGAACGAGTCGAGCCGCTCGCCGTCGACGACCTCGCCGCCGGTCTTGCTCGCGATCGATTTCAGGAACTCGCGGTCGGGCTCCAGGCGGGCGAACTCGTCGGCGGCGGGCTGGGCGGCCCAGCCGGACTCGCGCTCGCCGACGGTCGAGCCGTCGGGGGCGGTCGCGGTGGCGACGACCCGGTAGGCGCCGGCCTGTTTGGCGACGTAGGTGGCCGCGTAGGAGCCGGCCTCCTTGCCGTCGGGCTCGGCGTCGAGGGTCAGGTCCCCCCCGCCGGGCAGGGCGATCTTGAGAGCGACCCTGGCGTTGTCGAGCGGGCGGAACTCGGCGTCGCGGACCCTGGCGGAGATCTCGACGGCGGGCGAGGCGGCGTCGAGCTTCGGCCTCACGGCGACCTCGACGCGGCCGGGGACGTCGCCGACGAGCCAGCGGACGGTCTGTCGCCACGAGCGGTCGAGGTCGCTCTCGGCGGGGTCGGCCCTGCGGAGCCCCCACCGCCAGAGGTCGCCGATCATCAGCGCGGCGACGTGCCCCTTGCCGAACGACTGCGCCACAAGCGCGGGGGACCGGTGGCCGGCCGGGTCGCCGACCTCGGCGAGGACCGAGGCCCCCGGCTTGATGTCGCCGACCTGGCTGATCATCTGGAACGGGCTCATCGAGGCGAGCCGCTGCTGCTCCTCGTCCTCGGTCTTGCGGGTCCGGACCCAGGGCTGGAGCCAGCCTTCTCGGGTGAGGACCAGGCGGTAATCCCGCTCGGCCTGACTCGCCATCGGGGCGGTCGAGCCCGACCGGTTGAGGTAGACCGGCAGCATCTCGCCGACCGGCGTGCGGTCGTACTTGCCGTCGGAGAACGAGTCGGGGCCGCCGAGCATCAGCAGGCCCCCCCCTCGGCGGCTCACGAAGTTGCGCAGGAGCGCGAGCTGGTCCTGGGTGAAGAAGCCGGCCTCCAGGTCGTCGATGACGATCGCGTGGTAGCGGTAAAGCTCCTCCGCCGACTTCGGGAACCCGTCGCGCAGCTCGGCCTCATCGAGGGTGCCGAGGCGGACGATGACGGGCTGGTCGGCGGCCTCGGCGGTGTCGGGATCGGCGTCGTCGAAGCCGGTGTAGAGCGGCGACGACTTCTGGCTCCCGGCGGCCTGGAAGTCGAACTTCGCCTGCCGTTTGGCGATCCGGACCATGCCGACGAGCTGGACCTGCTCGTCCTCGGCCAGGGCCCTGCGGAGGAACTTGAACTCCCAGTTGGGCCGGCCGCTGACGTAGAGCACCCGGTAAGGCCCGCCCCCCTGGTCCACCACGACCAGCCGCGCGTTGTTGGCCAGGGTCTGCTCGCCGGATCGGGATTCGTCGATCGCGCCCCTGGCCGTGCTCGACTCGGCCTCGGCGGCGAAGGCGTTCACCCGGTAGAAGTTGAGGCCCTTCTTCTCGGGCCGGAACTGGAACCGGAAGCCGAGCGGGCGGCCGTCGCCGGTCGCCTTCTGCTCCTGGCGGGCCACTTCCTTGCCCGACTCGTCGAGGACGACGGCGACGATCGAGCGGCCGTCGAAGCCGACCGCCGAGACGTCCGCGCGGACGACGACGGGGGCCGACTCGAAGTTGGTCTGGCTCACCGAGACGTCGCGGACGCCGACGTCCCTGGCGGGGCCTCGCGAGGGCGGGATGACCGGGTAGATCGGCGGCAGGCCCGAAGTATCCATGTCGCCGAGGTCGGTCCGGTTGCCGTCGGTGAAGACGAGCACGCCGGCCAGCGGGAGCCCCCGGAACCGCTTCCCCAGGGCGTTGAGCGACGTCGCGAGCGCGGAGGCGTTGCCGTCGAAGGCGAGGGACTCGAAGCCCTCGACCGCGCGGAGGTGGGAGTCGAAGGCGTAGTTCCGGACGTCGAAGTCCTGGCCGATCCGGACCTTCCAGGGCGACTCCTTCCTGAGCCGGTCGCGGGCCCAGTCGCCCCGGGTTGCGGTCCCCTGGTCGTCGTGGATCAGGAGGCTCTGGCTGTTGTCGGCCAGGACGACGAAGGCATTGGCGCCCCGTCGAGGGCGGGAGCCGGTCAGCAACGGCTCGACCAAAGCAAGCACGAGGATGCCGAAGCCGAGCCCCTTGAGGAGCCCCGCGGCGACCCGGACGCCTGGCCTGGCCTGGGCCCGGCCGTAGCTCCAGAGGAGCGCCGCGAGGGCGACCCCGCCGAGCACGGCGGCCCCGATGGCCCATTGCGGGGCACCCCAGACGAGGGTGGGTGTGGTCATCGGCCATCCCCCATTTCATGGGGCGTCGAGCCCGTTCTTCCTCCCCTCTCCCTATGGGAGAGGGGCCGGGGGTGAGGGACGTCGCATCGCCATTGGCCCGGATCAAGGGCTTCCGACCGGATCACTCGTCCGGCGAAGCCCCTCACCCCGGCCCTCTCCCAAAGGGAGAGGGAGGCAGAGAGGGGATCGCGACATTCGATCAAAATGTGTTGAGTGACCGGGTTCATGGGGGTGATCATCGGCCGCTCCCGAGTCGTTCGTAGTAGCGCCGGACGCCCTCGGCGAACTGGGAGGGGACGGGGTCGCGGTCGATCGGGACGAGGGAGTCGGGCGACTCGCGGCGGCGGACCTCCTCGGCGACGCGGTCGCGAAGCTCGCGGATCGGGTCGGCGACCATCGACCTGAGTTGCTTCGGGTCGGGGACCTGGGAGTGCCGCTTGAACTCCTCGCGGGCGCCCCGGGCCTGGTCGCGAATCCGGGCGGCCTCGGCTCGCAATTGCGGGTCGTCGAGCAGTTCCTCGACGTCGCGGAGCCGGTCGGACCACTGGCGGAACCCCTCGCCGGTGATCGGGCCGCCGGGCCCCTGTGCTCCGCCCCGGTCGCCGCCGTTCACGGCGTCCATGATCCGCTCCAGGCCGCCCGGGTTGCCGTCGCTCCCCCCGCCCGTCTGGCCTCCTCGGCGGTTGTTGCCGCCGCGCTGGCCGCCCTGCCCTTGCTGGCCCTGTTGTCCCTGTTGGCCCTGGCCCTGCTGACCTTGGCCTTGTTGTCCCTGGCCTTGTTGTCCCTGGCCTTGTTGACCCTGGCCTTGTTGTCCCTGGCCTTGTTGACCGGGCTGATTTCCCTGGTCCGGTTGCTGGCCGGGCTGGTTAGCCTGACCTTCCTGCTGTCCCTGTTGACCTCGTTGACCGCTCCGGCCCTGCTGACCGGGCTGTTGACCGCGCTGGCCTTGCCGGCCCTCCTGTCCCGGTTGCTGGCCGGCCTGACCTTCCTGGCCTTGCTGCCCGGGTTGATCGGCGGGCTGGCCCTGCTCGCCCGGCTGTCCCTGGGCTCGCTGGCCTCGGGGGGGCTGGCCGGGCTGGCCGGGTTGCTGGGGTGCGTTGGGGGCCTGGCCCTCGGCTCGGGCGAGGTCGCGGTTGACCTGGTTGGCGAGGTCTTCCAGCTCGGACTGGGCCCGCTTGAGGGCGGCGGTCTCGTCGCCGAGGACGCTCCGGGCGGCCTTCTCGACGCCTTCGCGGAGCTTGTCGAGCCCCTGCCCGGCCTTGCGGGACGACTTCGCGGCCTCTTCGTTGATGCCGACCTCGGCCAGTTGCTCGGCCTGCTTGAGCTCGGTCGGGATGGCCTGCTCGTTGGCCTGGCGGACGGTCTCGAAGAGCTGCTTGGCCAGGAGCGGCTCGGTCTCCTCGGCCTGCTGGACGGTCTCGCGCATCCGGTCGAGGAGCTTGTCGAGCTGCTCCTGCTGGCCTTCGAGCCCCTTGCGGACCTGCTCGCGGTCGTCGGCGTCGCGGAGCGAACGCTGGGCCTGGCGCTCCTTGGCTTCCAGTTGCTCGGTAAGCTGTTCCTGCTTCTCGTCGAGCTGTTTGGCCTGGTCGCGCATCTCGGTCATGTCCTCGGCGAAGCGGTCGGAAGACTTCTTGCGCATCTCCTCGCGGGTCTCGGCCAACTGCCGCTGGGCCCTCGCCCCCTCGTTGACGGCCCGCGAGAGCTGGCCCTTTTCGAGGGCCTCGGACGCCTGGCGGACGTCCTCGCGGGCCTGCTCGACCTGCTGGCGGGCCTCGGCCATCGGCTCACGGTTCTCCTCGCGCTCCATCCGCTCGCGAAGCTCGTCGGTGTCGCGGAGGACCTGCTGTTGCTGGTCGCGGAGCCGCTTGAGCTGGCGCTCGATCTCGTCGCGGGCCTGCTGGTCCTTGGCGGCTTCGAGGGCCGATTGCAGCTCCTTGACCCGCTGGTTCAGGTCGGCCTGGCGCCGGGCCAGCTCCTTGAGCCGGTTCGCGACCTGCTGCGTCTCGCGCTTGGCCTGCTCCTGTTGCGACTGGGCCTTGGCCGAAGACTGCTGCTCGTAACGGTTCTCGTCGTTCTTCAGTTCGAGCTGGTCGAGCTGCTGCTGTTGCTGCCGCTGGGCCGAGCTGGACGAGGAGCTGTTCTGCCTCTGCCGCGAGTTCTGCCGCGTGACCTCGAACTCGCGGGCACGGAGCTTGAGGAGGGCCTGATACGCGGCCTGTTCGGCGCCGAGGCTCGGGGCCAGCTCCTTGATCGAGGCGGACTTGGCGGCCTCGGCCAGGTGCTTCTCGGCGTCCTTCATGGCGCTGGTGGCCAGGGTCAGGTTGGCCTTCGACTCCTCGTCCTGGAGCTTCTCGGCGAGGGCGTCGGCCTGCTCGATCGCGGTCGCCTGCGACTCGGCGATGGTCTTCGCGTCGTCGGCGAAGGTGTCCGAAGGCTTGGCCCGGGTCTCTCGGCGGATCAGCTTCCAGGTGGCGTTGATGATGTCCTTCTGGAGGTCGGCGAGCCTGGCGGCCTGCTCGGCGTTGCCTTGTTGCTGCTGCTGTTGCTGCTCGTTCTGGGCGGATTCGCCCTGCTGCTCGCCCTGGCGGAAGATCTCCTCGAAATGGCGGACCTCGGCGAAGAACATGTCGCCGGAGGTCCGGCGGGGCTGGCCGTCGGGGCCGATGTCCTCGGCCCAGAAGAAGTAGGTCACGAGCTGGTCGGGCTTCGCCTTCATCGCCTCGAAGGCGAGCAGGTGCTCGGCCTTGATCTTCCTGCCGGAGGGCTTCGGTCCTTCGAGGACGACCTCCTTCGGCTCCTCGCCCGGGATCGAGTAGGCCAGGCCGTGGCGGACGACGCCGAAGTCGTCGTCGACGTTGGCGCGGAGGGTCAGCTCCTCGACCGGCGAGACCCGGACGTCGCGGGCCGGCTGGGTCACCGCGACGGTGGCCGGCCGGTTGCGCGTCACGTTCACGGCGACCTCGGCGGGCACCTTGCTCTGGCGGCCCTCCTTGTCGACGAGCTTGACCTTGTAGCGGTGGGAGTCGGCCAGGGTGAGGGTGGTCGCGTAGCGGTTCGCCCCCTCGGGCGCGGCCTTGAGCGGGGTGACGGCCCCCTTCTCGTCGACGAGCCGGGCGTCGGAGACCTCCTTGTTGAGGTGGAAGGTCAGGGTCAGCTCGGTCCCCTCGACGGCCGTGACGTGGCGGACGTCCTCGACGGTCTTCGTCTCGATGGCCGTGTAGCTGGGGAAGACCAGCTTCGCGTCGGCCCGGCGGACCTCGGGGTACTCGAAGACCTTAATCTTGAAGGTCTCGCTGCTCAGCCCGGCGTAGTCGACGCGGTAGGAGAGGTCATTCGCGACCGACTCGACGCGGGCGGCGAAGGTCGGATCTTCCAGGCTCCGGGCCATCGGGCGGGACGCCGAGGCGGCGGGGCCGTCCTGGACGACGAGGCTGGCGTCGGCCGGGACCGACCCGTTGAACCGGGCGACGACCAGGAGCGACGTCCCGCGCTCGATCTCGGCGTTCCCCGGCTCGACCCTGATGGCGAAGGGGTCGGCCAGGCCCGCGACGCCGGACTCGGCCAGCTTCCGGGCGGCCTCGTCGTGGCCGTGGGCCCGGACGATCAGGGCGATCGTGGCGACGGCGAGCAGCGTCGCGGCGGCGGCGTGGGCCAGCCGGGCGAGGCCGAGCTTCCGCGACGGGACCACGGCCTCGGCCCAGTCGTGCGTCCGCGAGTGGGCGACGGCCGCGCCGATCACGGCGGCCTGGAGATAGCCGGTCGGCAGGCCCGGCGAGGCGGCGTCCTCCTCGATCGCGGCCAGGAGCCCGGTGCCGAGTTCCGGATAGCGAGCCTCGATCTTCCGGGCGGCCTTGCGGGGGTCGAGCCCGGACGCCAGGACCGGCGCGGCGATGGCGATCGCGCAGGCCGCGATGGCGAGGAACCAGGCTACCAGCAGGCCGGCCGGATAGGGCTCGGTGCCGGGGCGGGCGACGGCCAGGCTCAGGCCCCAGCCGATCACCGCCAGGGCGAGCCAGCAGAGGGCCAGCGAGCCCCAGAGGCGGACCCCCCGGTGGCGGATCGCGGCCCGTTCCAACGCCCGACGCAGTTCGGTGCTCATGTCGCCAGGGCCTCCGGGTTCGCGGCGGGGCGTCTCAGTCGGCCCGCCAGCCAGGTCTCGACGATCAGGACGGCGATCGCCGCCAGGATCAGGGCCCGCCAGAGCTTCTGGCGCCCCTCCAGCTCCGCGTTCTGCAACTGCCGGAGGTGCTCGCGGTCGAGCGCCTCCCGCGCCCGGCCCGCCGCCAGGCGACAGCCGAGCTTTTCCAGGGTCTCGACGTCCAGCGGCGAGGTCTTCCCCTCGGCCGGGTCGAGGTTCACGGCGAACGACCGCGAGCCGAGCGGCGACTCGACCGAGTAGACCCCCGGCCGGTCGGTCCCGTCGAACGTGGCGGCGCCGGCTTCGGGGGTGAAGGTCGAGCCGTCGGGCTTGCGGATCGTCACCCTGTCGCCGCTCGGCAGCGCGACCCGTTCGAGCACGGTGTAGCTCGCCAGCTCGGCGGGCGGCGGGGTCCGTCCTTCGAGCAGGGCGGCCATCAGCGGGACGAACTTGGACGACCGGGCGAGCTGGCTGTCGGCCGGGCTCCAGCCGCTCGCCATGACGACCAGCCGCCCCTTGCCCAGCGGCTTCTCGACGACGGCGGGGTCTCCCCCTTCGAACCGGGCGAGCACGCGGGAGTCGCCCAGCGCCCTGGGGTCGATCCTCCGGTGCCTCCAGAACCGGATCTTGGTGAAGTCGTTGAACTGGGCCCCGGCCAGCGGGGCGAACAGCGGATGGTCGAAGGCGATCTCGCCGAGAATC
>JAJYDH010000339.1 GCA_021777685.1 Planctomycetota bacterium
CCCCGAGAAGATCGCCGCGAACCGCCGGAATGCCGCGAAATCCACAGGCCCGAAGACCTCCGAGGGCAAGGAACGCTCCAGGCGGAACGGCCTCAAGCACGGCCTGACCGGCGAGGGGATCGTCGTACCCGACGAGGACGTCGCCGCGATCGCCGAGCGGTTCGAGGCGTTCCGGCGCGACCTCAAGCCGAAGAACGACGTCGCGCTGGGGCTGGTCCACCGGGCGGCCCTCCTGGCGGTCCGGATGGAACGCTCGGCCCGCCACGAGGCCGCCGAGATCACCCGCGCGATGCTCGATGCGGAAGCTCGCGAGTCCGACGAGCGGGCCGAGGAGCTGGACCGGCTCATCAAGCTGATCACGACCGAGCCGGCCGAGGCCACCCGGAAGCTCCGGCGCATCCCCGAGGGGATCGACTGGATGATCGGCCGATGGCGGGCGCTCAAAGCCGACCTGGCCGGCCCGAAGCCCCGCTGGGACACCGGCCACGGCTATCGGGCGTCAGAGCTGACCGGCCGCAAGGCCGTCTACAACAAGGAGTCGCGCCTGATCGCGCTCTCGCAGGCGGCCATCGGCCTGTTCCAACTCCTCGATGAGGGGGACTGGCCCGGCCTGGAGCCCGAGGCCCGCCGCGAGGCCGCCCGCGCGGAACTCGCCCGGCTGATCGACGGCGAGGTCGCCCGGCTCGAAGGGGTCCGCGAGGGGCTCGACCACCAGGCCATCGCCCGCGATCGCGCCGGGGCGATGGCCCGCGCCCTCTTCAGCACCACCGACGAGGCGATCCTCGCGAGGAAGTACGAGGCCGCCGCCGAGCGAGGCTATTACCGGGCCCTCAAGCAGATCGAGCACATCAACGCCCGGGAGGCCGAGGCCGAAGAGGTCGCCGTAATCGCCGACGAGCCAAAGGAATGCGTCGAGTTGGCTTCGCCTTTGCCCGACCCCGAACCGGAGCCCGAAGCGGTCCCGAAACCGCCTCGCGAGCCCCGGCCGACGCCCTCGATCGTCCGGCAAGGCCCCGCGCCCGACCCCAATTCGGTCCCGTTCCAGCATTACAACCCGTTCGACGTCCAGTATCCGCCGCACAACCCGTTGGTCAGGGGGTGAGCCCCGGGCGAGATTCATCGGAATGCGGGATCTTGCCCAGGACTCGTCCCCACGGAGGACCGTGGGGACGAGTGGCATCGGTTTTCGTAGGGTGGGCACCGCCCACCGTCCAGTTTTCGTAGGGTGGGCACCGCCCACCGTCCCGTTTTCGTAGGGTGGGCACCGCCCACCGTCCCGTTTTCGTAGGGTGGGCACCGCCCACCGTCCCGAATCGATCGAGGTGGGCGGTGCCCACCCTACGAGATCCCTCACCCCGGCGCGGGGGCCTTGGCGGGCGGCTCGTCGGGGGCGGCGGACGTGTGGTCGTGGACGATCTTCCACCCTTCGGGGAGCTTGCGGACGATCAGGGTGAACAGGCCGCCGGGCTTCTTGCCGTCGGGCAGGGTGAGGCCCCAGCGCCCCCGGACGAACGCGGAGTCGGGGCCGAGAATCTGGATCTCGACGCCCGAGAAGGCGACCTGGCCCATCGCCTTGCCCTCGGCCTTGTACCGCTTCCGGTAGCGGTCGCGCATGGCGTCGAAGCCGTCGTGCCGGTCGCCGCCGGACAGGAAGACGACGTTCGGCGAGTGCCAGTAGCCTTCGAGGAAGGCATCGAGGTCCCCCTTGTTCCAGTCCTTCTCCTGCTTGTCGAGCACCGCCCTGATCGCCGAGACGGCGTCGTCCGGCCCCTCGGCGCGTGAGGTGCCGATGATCGCGACGAGCAGCACCGCGGCCATCCCGAGCATCGTCCGGCGTCGGTTTCCGGTCATGAGATCAGGCCCAATTCCGTTGAACCAAACATGAACGTTGGATTGTCCAGGACTTCTGACTCCCTCTCCCCTTGTGGGAGAGGGTTGGGGAGAGGGGTTCTGGGCTTCGACCAAGGTCCTCGACCCCTCTCCCCAACCCTCTCCCACAAGGGGAGAGGGGGCAGGAGGGACCTCCTTCGCCGCATATAACGGCGAAGTCGACGGTCGCTGGATCAAATCAGCCTCTCGATCGGCGACGCCGAGCCGGGCAGGATCGGCACCGGGCGGCCGGACTGGTCGGTCACGAAGGCGTGGGGGTCGATCCCCAGGTTGTGGTAGACCGTGGCCAGGACGTCCTGGTAGTGGACCGGGCCGCTCGCGGCGTAGGCCCCGAGCTTGTCGGTCGAGCCGATCACCTGGCCGACCTTCATCCCGCCGCCCGCGAGCAACGCCCCGTTGACCGGCGCCCAGTGGTCTCGGCCGGCGACCTTGTTGATCTTCGGCGTCCGGCCGAACTCGCCCCAGACCACCACCGTCACGTCCTCGTCGAGCCCTCGCATGTAAATGTCTTCCACCAGGGCCGAGATCCCCCGGTCGAACAGCGGGAGGTGGCGCTTGAGGTGGTTGAAGTTGTCGCCGTGGGTGTCCCAGAATCCATAAGCGACCGACACGCACCGGGCCCCGGCCTCGACCAGCCGGCGGGCGATCAAAAGCTGGTCATTCCACATCGGGGCGCCGTCGCCGAGGTGCTTCTCGGACCCCTTGCCGTAACGGTCGCGGATCTTCGGGTCTTCGCGGGTGACGTCGAGGGCCTTCGCGACCTTGTCGGAGGTCAGGACGTCGAAGGCCCGCCGGTAGTTCGCGTCCATCCCCTCGACCGAGGCGCCGTCGACCATCCGGCGGAGGCCGTCGAACTCGTCGAGCAGGCGGCGACGGCCGGTGAACCGATCGGCCGCCACGGCGGTCTGCCGGGTCAGCTCCAGGTCGTCGCCGCCGCCGAGCTTCGAGGCCCGGTAGGGCTGGCCGAGGAACCCAGCCCCCGCGCTGTTATAAGGCTTGTGCTGCATGACCGGGAAGAGGTCGACGAACGGCGGGACGACCGGGTCGACCGTCCCCTGGACCCGCGAGATCACCGAGCCGAAGTGCGGCCGGTCCTCGCGCTGGGCCTGAGACATCGGGTAGCCGGTGAGGTTCTGCCAGCTCGAATGCTCGTCGCGGAGCCCGACGATCGACCGGAGGATCGCCAGCTTGTCGGTCATCCGGGCGATCTCGGGCAAAAGCTCGCCGATCTGGATGCCGGGGACGACCGTGGGGATGGGCTTGAACTCGCCGCGGATCTCGGCCGGGGCGTCGGGCTTGAGGTCGAAGGTGTCCTGGTGCGACAGGCCCCCCGAGAGGTAGACCATGATGACCGACTTGTGCGACTCGGCCTTGCCCGAAGCCGCCTCGGCCCGGAGCAGGTCCGGCAAGGCCAGCCCGCCCATCGCCAGGCCGCCGATCTTGAGGAACGACCGCCGAGAGACGCCGTCGCAGTACCGGCGATCCGCCCCGAACAAGGTCAACATCGGCGATCCTCTCCCTTCAACCCGTCCCGTCCATTGTTTATCTTTCCTCCAATATAGCCGCCCCGCCCCCGCCCGCAAGCCCGTATACCCTTCGACCACGCGAGGCGTGCCCGTCGAGTCGGCCGTCGGCCTGCTCAGGACCGACGGCGAACCGCCTTCCGACGAAGAATGCCGCCGGATCGTCGAGGAGGAACGGTGGAGCAACATGCGCCTTGCAGCCCCGGAGGGGCGACCGTCCGTAGCCCAGGGTGAAACCCTGGGAGTTGGGGACAAATGAGAAGATCAAGCCCCGGAAGGGCGGCGGTCCCGCCGCGATCGAGGCCGACGGTCGCCCCTCCGGGGCTTGTTAGATCCCTTGCCCGCCGGGAACCCAGGGTTTCACCCTGGGCTACGGACGGTCGCCCCTCCGGGGCCGCAAATCGGGCAGAAAATCGGGGTCGAGTCGTCCTCAAATTGACCGCCGGCAGCCAGCCCCCTCACTCCGGCCGGGGCGGCTCGCCCGGCGGGAAGGGCCAGGGGGCCCACGCGGCGCGTTCGAACCGCCGGCGCATCTCCTCGTGCCATTCCACCTCCCGCCAGAGGGCGAGGGTCATCCCGCCGGACCTGGCCTCGCGGCGGACCTCGGAGGCCGCGACGGCGTGGAGGACCGCCTGATGCTTGCAGTCGGACCAGTGGCCCGACCAGGCCATCGAGCCGGCGATCACGGCGACGGACAGCGTCATCCCCCGGAGGGTCAAGGTCGGGCGGGTCGGGGGCCGTCGCATGGCGGGTCCTGTCGAGGGGTCGGCTACCAGCACGACTCGTAGAGCCGGCGGAGGCGGGTGCATTCCCGGGCCTCCTTCTGGTGCAGCTCGGCGTATCGCCGATATCGGGCGGCCGTCTCGCGCTCGCGGTCGGAGTTGCCGAGGCTCCGGGCCGCCCGGGCGAGGTCGGCCGCCTCGAAGGTGTGCTCCATCTCCTGCCGGGCGTAGAGCGAGGCCCGGGCCCGGTAGACGTGCCAGCGGATGCCGACCGAGATATACAGCAGCGTGAAGGCCGAGAACGCCAAAAGGGCGGCGAACCAGCGGACGCGGAAGGTGAGCATGGCGCTCGGTCCTGCGATGCAATGCCGGGCGGGCGGGAGTCCTCTGACCGTCATCTTAATCGGGTAGGGCGGGCGAGCGGTAGCGAAACCCGCCCGACAAGCAGACTCCCCCGGCGGGGCGATCACCCCTCGTCCGCCACCGGCGCCGCCTTCTTCTTCCGCCTCGGCTTCGCCGCCTCGACCGGCGAGCCCTCGGCGTGGCCGTTGACGCTCACCGGCGGATAGTCCAGGCGGTGGACGGACAGGGCGTCGGGGCCGAGGGCCGAGAGGGCGAGGTCGACCAGGTGTTCGTGATGGGTGAAGAAGAGGACCTGCGTCCGCCGGGAAAGCTCGGCCAGGGCCCGGAGCGCGGCGAGGGCCCGGGCGTTGTCGAAGTTGACGAGGATGTCGTCGACGACCAGCGGCATCGGCCCGTGGTCGTCGAGGTAGGTCTGCAAGCTGGCCAGGCGGAGGGCCAGATAGAGCTGGTCGGCCGTCCCCTCGCTCATGCCTTCGACCTTCAGGAGGGTCGTCCCGTCGGCCCGGACGCCGAGGAGGACGGGCTCCCCCTTCTCGTCGAGGTCGGCGCGGAGGCCGGCGAACGAGTCGGCGGTGAGGCTCGCGAACAGGGCCCCCGCTCGTTCGAGGACCGGCCCCTGGTGCTCCTTCCGGTAGCGTTCGACCGCCTCTCGGAGCACGGCCGAGGCCAGGCGGAGCCGGGCGTACCGCTCGACGTCGATCGCCAGGCGGGCGACCCGCTCCTCGACGGCCTGCTGGGCGTCGGCGGCGGCCGGGCCGCCGTCCATCGCGTCGAGCTTCTGGCGGCAGCGGCCGATCTCCTCGCCCAGGCGGTCGCGGTCGGCCTCCAGCGGGGCGAGCCGGTCGGCCAGCTCGGCGATCCGGCCTTCGAGCGCGTCGGGGTCGGCCCCCTCGGCCTGCTCGCGGAGCTGATCGGGCGAGATCGGGCCGGCCAGCGTGGCGAGCTGCTCGTCGAAGGCCCGGAGCTGCTTCCTCAGGTCCTTGACCGCGTCGGAGGCCCGCTCGGCCTCGACCAGGCCGTCGGGCGAGCCGCAACCGGCCTCGGCGACCAGGGCCTCGATGGCCAGGTCGGCGCGGCCGACGGCGGCTTCGGCCTCGTCGAGCTTGGCCCGCTCGTCCTCCCGGCGCTTGAGGGCCTCTTCCCGGCGGCCCTCGACGACCTTCGCCCGGTCGAACCGATCGGCGATCGCGCGGGCGGCCGAGTCGATGGGAAGTCCCGACATCTCGGGCGCGACCCGGTCGACCAGCGAGCGGACCTCGGCCTCGAACCGGGCCTCGGCCCGGGCGTGCTCCTCGATCTTCGAGCGGACCTCGGCGGCCTCGCGGAGCAGGGCCGCCAGGTCGTCGAACCGGGCGATGACCCGGAGCGCCCG
The DNA here is from genome assembly GCA_021777685.1 of Planctomycetota bacterium. GTDB lineage: Bacteria > Planctomycetota > Planctomycetia > Isosphaerales > Isosphaeraceae > Tundrisphaera. The sequence continues at coordinate 5,871 of JAJYDH010000339.1, forward strand.
CGCGGGCGAGGCGTCGCCGAGCAGGCCCAGCGGGGCGACGGCCGAGGCCCAGCGGGCTCGCCAGTCGTCCCGCGCCGCCTCGGCCTTCGCCAGCTTCGCCCGGGCGGCCTCGAGCCCGAGGGCCTCGCCCACCCGGTCGACGGCCGCCCTCGCGCGGGCCAGGAGCGCGGCGAGCGGGCCATCAACGGGCTCGCCCAGCGCGGCCAGATGGCCGGCCAACTCGGCCTTGATCTCCTCGACCTGAGCCTCGCGGTGGGCGAGGTCGGCCCGGCGGTCGCGGAGCCCCCTGGCCTGTCGGACGAGGTCGGCCCGGCGGATCGCGGCCCAGTCCTTCATCTCGCGGGGGGGGAGCGGGTCCAGGCCGGTCGGCCTCCAGAGGTCGGCCCACGATCGAAGGGCGTCGGCCCGGTCGCGATCGGCCCGGTCGACCGCGTCGGCGAGGGCGGCGACCCGTGCGAGCAGCTCACGGCGGCGGAGCGTCCGCTGCGCCTGGGCGGCGACGGCGTCGGCCTCGATCCGGAGTCGGTCGGCGACGTCGTCGGCGGATCGGACGGCGGCCTCGAAGCCATCGGCCAGGCCCGAGGGATCGGCGACCGGGGCGGCGTCGAGCCAGCCCCGGCGGATCAGCCGCCAGTCCCGGTCGCGCCGGCCTCGGCGATCGGCCAGGTCTTCCTCGGTCGGGACCGGCCCGGCGAGCCGCTCGCGGTCGATCTCGCGGTCGATCGCCGCGAGGTCGGCCTCGACGGCGGCGAGGGCGTCGCGGGCCCGGGCGAGCTTCTCGTCGAGGGCCCGGGACTCGGCCTCGAAGCGGTCGATGGTCGCGGCCGAGGGGGCCTTCAGCGCCTCCAGGTCGTCGAGCGGGCCGGACCAGAGCGGCAGCGCCCGGAGGTCGACCTCGGCCTGCCGCTCGGCCTTGGCCAGGTCGAGCCGGCCGGCGGCGAGCTGAGCTTCGAGGTCGCCCTCGCCCTGGGCCCTGGCGACGGCGTCGGCCAGGGCCCTGGCGAGCCGGGCGGCGTCGGGGCCCGGGGAGGGATGTCCGATCCCCGGGCCGGTCGAGAGCCTCGTCACCTCGGCCTCGGCTGCGGAGCACCGGGCATCCAGCCCGGCCGACTCCTGGGCCAGCGCCTGGACCTGCTCCTTGAGGCCCGCGGGGAGCCGGGACAGGGCGGGATCGACGGCCTCTCGCGCCCCGTTCGACCGCCCATCGGGGCCGATTCCGCCTCCCTCTCCCCCTGAGAGAGGGCCGGGGTGAGGGTCGTCGCCGGGCGAGTGGGGGACATCGGAGCCCGTCTTCCAGGCCACTGGTGATG
>JAJYDH010000340.1 GCA_021777685.1 Planctomycetota bacterium
AGGGCTCCGGATCCAGATCGACGCGGCGATCAACCCGGGCAACAGCGGCGGCCCGGCCCTGGTCGACGACAAGATGATCGGCGTCACCTTCAGCGGCATCCGGGGGGCCGACAACATCGGCTACATCATCCCCTCCGAGGAGGTGGACATCTTCCTCAAGGACATCGCCGACGGCAAGTACGACCAGAAGCCGACGATGCACGACCGGCTCCAGACCCTGGAAAACGAGGCCCTCCGCGCCCGGCTCGGGTTCCAGAAGAAGTCGGTCGGCGTGGTCGTCCACGAGCCCGACTCGCAAGACGACGCCTACCCGCTCAAGAAGTGGGACGTCATCACGAAGATCGGCGATCACGACATCGATAATGTGTTCATGGCCAAGGTCCGGGACAACCTCCGGCTCAAGTTCGAGTACTTCATCCAGTCGCTGGCGAAGGACGGCAAGCTGCCGCTGACGATCGTCCGCGACGGCAAGGAGATGGCCATCGAGCTGCCGGTCTCGGTCAAGACCGACGAGCTGATGAAGTCGCTCCGGGGCCGCTACCCGTCGTACTTCATCTACGGCCCGCTGGTCTTCTCGCCCGCGACGGCGGAGTTCCTCGGCACGATGCCCGGCATGCAGGCCGCCTTCGGCAACCCCGGCAGCCCGCTGGGGGCCCGGCGGACCGACAAGGTCAGGTTCCCCGGCGAGGAGCTGGTCATCGTCGCCTCGCCGATGTTCCCCCACAAGATCGGCAAGGGGTACGGCAACCCGATGGGCAAGGTCGTCAAGGAGGTCAACGGCACGAGGATCAAGAACCTCAGGCACCTCGTCGAGACCCTCCGGGACTCGAAGGACAAGTATATCACGATCACCTTCGACGACCGCAACTCCGAGACCCTCGTCTTCGACCGCCTCGAAACCCTGAAGGCGACCGACGAGATCCTCTCGGACAACTCGGTCAGGCAGCAGGCCTCCGAGGACATCGCGCCGGTCTGGTCGAAGAAGGACTGAGCGGGCGAATCCATCATGCTCCCCTCTCCATCCGGGAGAGGGGAGCGAGCGGGTCGGGTCACCCTTCGGGCAGGCCCGGCTCCTTCGAGGCCGCCACGATCGGCAACGGCTGGCTCGGGTCGAGGTAGACGCGGCTGAGGAGGATGAGCTGGTCGCCGGCCTTGATCGGGCCGGCCTCGCCGCCGATGGGGTTGAGCATCATCTCGTCGTCGCGCTGGATGCCGATCAGGAGGCAGGAGCGGCGGTCGTTCCGGTGGCGGGCGAAGAGGCCGATCAGCTCGACGAAATCCTTGCCGATGAGTTCCTCGGGGGCTTCCAGGAGGAACATCTCGTTGGCGTCGCGGCCGACGGTCAGGAGTTCCTGGTAGACGCGGGTCATCCCGTGGAAGAGGGCGGTCCGGGCCAGGAGCCTCAAGCCCAGCTCGTCGGAGGAGATGATCTCGTCGGCGCCGGCCTTCTTGAGGTGGTGGCGATTGTTGGGGTTGTGGCATTCGGCGGCGACGTTGGGCTGCTTCTCGCCCTTGCAGATGTTCCGGATGGCGATGCAGGTGAGGATGCTCTTGCCGTCGGCGTGCTTGCCCTCGCGCTGGTCGGTCAGGACGACGACCGAATGGGCCTTGGGGACCTTGGCCCGGCGGAGGACGACCTCGCTGGTGGGGTCGCCCTTGACGATGTAGACGTCGCCGAAGGCCGCCTCGTCGGCCTTGTCGGGCAGGTCGATCTCGTCGGTCTCGTCGTGGATGATGACGACCGGGCGCTTCTCGGCGATGATCTTGGCGTGGACCTCCCTGATCCATTCCAGCCCCCTGGGGGACCAGTTGCACAGGACCAGGTGGTCGCTCATCTCGAAGGTGGACACGTCGCGTCTCCGCAGGTAGCGTTCGATGAGGAGCGAGGCCACGCTCGCCGTGAAGAGGCCGGCCAGGCCGACGCCGAGGACGAGCAGGACCATGGCGATCACCCGCCCGGCGGCCGTCTCGGGCGGGTTGTCCAGGCCGCTGAAGAGCAGGACCCAGACGCCCCAGAGGGCGCCCGTGCCGGTCTTGAATTCCGAGGTCTCCTCGCCCCGCTCGGCCAGGTAGAGCGCCGCGGCCCCGACCAGCCAGGTGATCACGACCGACGCCGCGATCAGGGCGACCTGGTTCCGGTTCCAGGACGTCAGCGCCGACAGCACGATCTCGCGCCAGCGGCCGGTCCTGATGATCTCGATGAGTGCTTTGCGACGGCTCATGGCGGAGGCGATACCCCTGGCGAAACCGGCCCGGGGCCGCTTCAGCGCTGATAGATCGGCAGGTAACGATACTCGACCGCCAGCGCCAGCACGGCCATCGACGTGCAGTAGATCCGCCCCCCCGAGCGGTCGTTGGCGTCGGCCGAGAGCCAGCTCCCGTCCTTGTCCTGGTGCTCCAGGAGGATCTCGACGAGCCTGGGGTAGTAGGCGTCGAAGTAGCGGTCGCCGACCTGGAAGAGGGCCTGCGGGCAGTAGTAGACCTCGTAGAAGAAGTACTGGCCGCCCCACTTCGGCGGGTGCTTGACCAGGTACTCGGCGCCGGCGACGGCCTCGGGGCTCTCGTGCTCGCCGCAGATCTCCAGGGCGAGGGTCCCCGTGCCGGTCCTCGGGTTGTTCGGCTCGCCCCCCGGCTGGTAGCCGAACCCGCCGGACTTGGCGGAGCACCGCTTGATGTAGGCGACCGCCCGGTCGATGTTGTCCGAGGGGACCGAGCAACCCGCCGACTTCGCCGCCCGGAGCGCCATGACCTGCCAGCCGGAGACGCTCAGGTCGCTGTCGGTCGAGGTCGGCTGATACCGCCAGCCGCCGGCCTGCCGCGAGTCCTTCCCCTTGCCGGGAGCGTCCTGGGCCTTGAGGATCAGGTCGACCGCCCTCGTCAGCGAGGCCCGGCACTGCTCGGCCAGCGCCGCGTCGCCGGTCATCCCCACGACCTCGGCGAGCATCAGCGTGCTGATCCCGTGGCAGTACATCGGCCCGTGGCTGGTGTTGGTCACGAGCAGCCCGTTGACTTTTTGATGGGTGATGACATAGCGGATGCCCCGGTCGATCGCCTCGCGATAGGGCCCCGGCTCGCCCGGCACATGGCCCGCCGCCAGGAACGACATCACAGCCAGCGACGTGACCGAGGTCGCCCGCCCGAACCCCGCATCCCACCCCCCGTCCGGCTTCTGAGTCTCCTTGAGGTAGACCAGCGCCCGGCGGATCGACTCGTCCGCGGGAGTCCCGCCCGAGGGCTTTTCCTGGGCCCGAACGTGGGGCAGGGGGGCGATGGCCAGGAGCAGGGCCAGGCAGATCAGTCGCCGACCGGGACACCGGCCGATCCCCGGACGCTCTTCCAGGAGTGGTCCGGGGAGGGTTCCGGCCCTCTGGAGTGCGGGAGCTTGCTCCCGCTTTGCCGAGCGGAGCTTGCTCCGCGGGCCGGTCGGGCGTCGTCGAGCGAGCCCGGAGCAAGCTCCGGGGCCGGAAAGCGGGAGCAAGCTCCCGCACTCCAAAGGGGGGCGGGCCGGCACTTTCGGCCCGTCAACTCCATCCGGGAGAGGGAGGCAGTCCGGAATCCCCGTGCGATCTCCGCCGTCGCTCGTTCCCACGCTCCGCGTGGGAATGCCGTCTTCGACGCTCCGCGTGGGGCGAGGCCGACTACGGAGCGTGGGAACGAGTTGGGGGCCGTGCATGGATTTCCTGGCTCTCGATGGGGAGGAAGGCTTGCGTCAAAGGGCAAATGCCATGCCCCGGGTCATCTGGTCGGCATCTCGTCCATGTCGATCTCGCCGGGTCCATCGTGTCGACGAGCGATCGGGCTGTCAACGATGCCCGGGCCGGACATTTTCCGCGACCGGCGATTTTCCGGAATAAAAAGACGCGCCGCCAACGATATTATCTCGGGGGGCGCGAGAAAGGGCATGTCTCCCGAGGTGTCCGGGCTTCGCATGGTTCTCTGAAATCTCGTGTGTTTCTCCCAGGGATCGGATCGAAGCCATTGGTGCCGGGCCCCGGATCGCGGCCGACCGGATCTCCGATCATCAGGAAGTGGAGACCGCCTCGCGCCCAATCGTACCAGGCGTCATTGACCGCGATCTCGGGGCATTGTCGGCCCATCGTCACGACAGCGCCTTCGCCCCGACCTTGAGGAACAGCCCTTCCAGGTTGTCCTTCCGGGTGGCGAACGAGGCGACGCGGACCCCGGCCTTGACCAGGTCAGCGAGGAGGTCGGCGGCCTCTTCGGGTCCTCCCTGATAGCGGAACTCGAAGGTGCCGTTGCCGGGGCGCCCGATCGGGCCGACTCGGCGGGGGTCGGCCTCGACGAGGGCGAGGAAATGGCCGGGGTCGCCGAGGACCTCGATCGCCAGGACGGCGTCGCCCATGACCCGGGCCTGGACCTCGTCGATCTTGCCGTTGACGACCATCCGGCCGCGTTCCATGATCGCGACGGACGTGCAGAACTCGGACATCTCGGCCAGGATGTGCGAGGAGATCAGGACCGTCCGCCCCTCGGCCGCGAGCGCCTTCAGGACGTTCTTGAGGTCGATCCGCCCCTGGGGGTCGACGCCGCTGGCCGGCTCGTCCAGGAGGAGCACGCGGGGGCCGGGGATCAGGGTCTTGGCCAGCATCAGCCGCTGCCGCATCCCCCGCGACAGCCCGGTGATCATCGCCTCGCGCTTCTCGGTCAGGCCGACCAGCTCCAGGTGGCGCTCGACCTCGGCGGGGCGCTCGTCCCTGGGTATCCCGTAGCTGGCGGCGAAGAGGTCGAGGAATTCCCAGCACTTCAGGTCGTCATACATGGGAGCGAAGTCGGGCATGAATCCGACCACGCTCTTGGCGTCGTCGGGCCGCTCGCGGATGTCGACGCCCGCCATCTCGATCGTGCCATACGTCGGCTCGATCAGGCCGAGCATCGTCCGCATCGTGGTCGTCTTGCCCGCCCCGTTCGGTCCGATCAGCCCGCAGACCTCCCCCTCGCCCACCTCCAGCGAGAGGTCCCGGACGGCGCAGACATTGTCGTAATCGACCCGCAAGTCGCGCACTCGGATCATGGTCGGGGACCCCTTCGGTGTCTCGACGGCCGGAGGGACCACTTTACGAGAGAATTCGGGGCCGGTCCAGCGGTGGGATGGTGGTGGGGGTCGCTTGACCGTCGGCCTCGCGGGCCGTACTTCCTCCCCACTCCCTCGAAGCTGGCGACCCGACACATTTCCCGACGAGGTCTGTCGAGCGTCCCGGCCCTTTGGAGTGCGGGAGCTTGCTCCCGCCTTGCTTCGCGGAGCTTGCTCCGCGGGCCGTGTCGGTGGCGCCCGGAGCAAGCTCCGGGGCCCGAAAGCGGGAGCAAGCTCCCGCACTCCAAAGGGCCGGGACGAAAGTTTCAGGTCGCCAGTCCCTCTGGGAGAGGGAGCCAGATTGCCCTTTCACCTTGCCGGCGAGATATGATGGTCTCCTCTCCCCGGTGTCACTCCCTTGATCTGAGGCCCGACGACCGCCCATGAAACCGACCATCGGATCGATCGCCCTGAATCTGACCCTGGTCCTCGCGACCTCGGCCCTCGCCGACGTCCCGGCGACGCCCTCCCGGCCGAACATCGTCTACATCCTGGCCGACGACCTCGGCTATGGCGACGTCGGGCGGCTCAACCCTTCGAGCAAGATCGCCACGCCCGCGCTCGACCGGCTGGCCGCCGAGGGCGCGACCTGCACCGACGCCCATTCGGGGTCGGCGGTCTGCACCCCGACCCGCTATGGCCTGCTCACCGGAAGATATGCGTGGCGGTCGAGGCTCAAGCGGGGGGTCCTGGGCGGCTACAGCCCCCCCTTGATCGAGCCGGGCCGGATGACCGTCGCCTCGCTCCTGGTCGAGCAGGGCTATTCGACGATCTGCGTGGGCAAGTGGCACCTGGGGATGACCTGGCCGTTGAAGGGCGGGCCGCCGATCTCCGGCGACGGCTACGCGGCCGAATCTCGGGTCGACTTCGCCCGGCCGATCCTCGACGGCCCGACCTCGAAGGGCTTCGGCCAGTACTTCGGGATCTCGGCGTCGCTGGACATGCCGCCTTATGTGTTCATCGAGGGCGACCGCGTCGTCGCCCCGCCGGTCGCCCGCCAGTCGAAGGCCGGGTACGTCCGCGAGGGGGCGAAGGACCCGGGCTTCCGGTTCGACGGGGTCCTGCCCGCGCTGGTCGACCGGTCGACCCGGTTCATCGCCGAGGAGGCCGCCCGGCAGCCCGCCCGGCCGTTCTTCCTCTACCTCCCGCTCAACGCCCCGCACACCCCGATCGCCCCCTCGGCCGGTTACAAGGGCACGAGCGGCGCCGGCGATTACGGCGACTACGTCCGGGAGGTCGACGCCTCGATCGGCCGGGTGCTCAGGGCCCTCGAAGACGGTAAGGTCGCGGGCGAGACCCTGGTGATCGTCACCAGCGACAACGGCCCCGAGACCCTCGCCTATGCCAGGGCCCGCGAGTATCAGCATTACAGCATGGGTCAACTCCGGGGGGTCAAGCGTGACGCCTGGGAGGGCGGCCATCGCGTGCCGTTCTTCGCCCGATGGCCGGGCCGGATTCCCGCCGGGAGCGTGGTCGAGGAGACGATCTGCCACGTCGACCTGATGGCCACCGTCGCGGCGATCCTCGGGGTTCCCTTGCCCAACGACGCGGCCGAGGACAGCGTCGACATCCTGCCCGCCCTCCTCGGCCGGAAGTCCGAGAAGCCGCTCCGCGAGGCGACCGTGCACCACACGGGCTCGGGCGGCTTCGCCATCCGCCAGGGTCCCTGGGTCTTCATCGACGCCCCCACCGGCGACGACAACGGCGGCAAGAACAAGGAGCCCGAATGGCTCAAGGAGGAGCGGGGCTATACGTCCCACGATCAGCCCGCCGAGCTTTACGACCTCGCCCATGACCTCGGCGAGCACAAAAATTTATATGCGGATCATCCCGAAGTGGTGGGGCGTCTCAAGGCCCTGCTGGGGAAGTACAAGGCGGACGGCCGGAGCGTGCCGGCGAGACCTTGACGGCGTCATCCCGACGGGCCGACACTTTCGCCCCCCTCCCGATCGGCCCACGCCTCCTTCTTCCTCCCCTCTCCCCTTGGGAGAGGGGCCGGGGGTGAGGGGCGTCGCATTGCCAACCGGCCCGGAGAACAAGGCTCGATCGGCGACCGATCGCCCGGCGACGACCCTCACCCCGGCCCT
>JAJYDH010000341.1 GCA_021777685.1 Planctomycetota bacterium
CGATGTCGACGATCGAGCCGAGCGACCAGGAGCACCTCGCGGAGATCCCGCCGCCGAGGCCGACGACCCCGCCGATCCGCCGTGGGTTCGTCTGGGCGTTGGTGCTCCTCTGCCTACTGACCGCGGTCGTTTACGGCGTGCCGTACATGCTCGACCAGGTCGGCTATGCCTATGAGAAGGGCCGGGGCAGGGCGGCGACCGAGGCGCTGGAGAAGCTCGACCGGGGAGGGGCGCTGGCGCGGGCCTCGGAGCTGTTCCGGCTGACGACCCACGCGGTCTCGCCGGCCGTCGTCCACATCCGGACCCAGTCGTTCGGCAAGGAAGGGGGCATGAGCCTGGGCTCGGGCGTCGTGATCGACAGGGACCGGGGTTACATCGTCACCAACAACCACGTCATCCAGAATTCCGACCTGATCACCGTCCGGGTCGGCCGGACCGAGATGCTGGGCGACCTCGTCGGCGCCGATCCGAAGACCGACCTCGCGGTGGTGAAGGTCAAAGGGTCGGTCCCCCAGGCCGCCTCCTGGGGCGACTCGGACAAGCTCGAGCCCGGCGACTGGGTCCTCGCCATCGGCAGCCCGTTCGGCCTGGAGCGGACCGTCAGCGCGGGGATCATCTCGGCGACCTCGCGGAACAACCTGGGAGTCGTCGCCGCCGACGCCTACGAGGACTTCATCCAGACCGACGTCGCGATCAACCCGGGGAACTCGGGCGGGCCGCTGGTCGACCTCCGGGGGCGGGTGGTCGGGATCAATACCGCGATTTCGCGGATCTCGTTCGACCAGGGGAGCCAGGGGATCGGCTTCGCGATCTCGTCGTCGCTGGCCCGCCGCGTGGTCGATCAGCTCATCAAGTCCGGCAAGGTCATCCGGGGTTATCTGGGCGTCGCCCCCCAATCCATCTCGCCCGACCAGGCCCGACGGCTCAACCTGCCCGAAGGGAAGGGGGCCATGATCGGGTTCGTCTTGCCGGGGAGCCCCGCCGAGAAGGCGGGACTGAAGCCCGACGACGTGATCACCGCCATCGACGGCAAGCCGGTCGCCGACTCATCGAGCCTCCGGAACCTCACGTTCACCCTCGAACCCGGGGCCGAGGTCCCGGTCAAGGTCTTCCGGGGGGGCCGGGAGCAGACCATCCCCGTGGCCATCGCCGAGATGCCCGGCGACCGGATCGTCGCCTTCTTCGGCTTCGGCGTGAAGGACTCCGAGGGCGACCCCCAGGGCGGGGTGATCGTCGACCGGGTCGTCCCCGGGAGCCCGGCCGAGAAGGCCGGGATCAGGCCGGGGCTGAAGATCGTCGCGATCGGCAACCGGCGGGTCTTCTCCAAGGCGGAGTTCGACGTCCTGCTCTCGCAGGTCGGCCGGGCCTCGGACATCCCCTTCGGCGTCGTCCGCGACGGCCGGCTGGAGGTCATCCAACTCGGTAATCCCTGATAGCGGGTAGCGGGTAGCGGGTAGCGGGTAGCGGAAGATGTCCGCCTTCGCTCTTGTCTTGGCTTTGCCTTTTCTACCCGCTACCCGCTGGCTGCCACCCGCTATTTGGACACCTGGTTTCGCGGGACACTGTCAAGGTTGGCGAGATTCGGTGCAAAATCCGTGAAGGCAAGCGAGATGGGGCCACGGCCGGCGGGGGCGACGGCTGGAACGGGCGGAGTCGCGATGTCAAGGACCAAACGCCCGTCGAACGGGCCCTCGACGCGGACTGGGGGAGGCGATGCGTCCTAACTGCTAAAAACATGCCACCTTACAAGAACTACCCGGCTCGTCGTCGTTCGCGCGAAAAACTTGACCGAATCTGGCTGGGATGTATAATTTTCCTGTTGACGCCGAAGTCAGGGCACGGCGATCGGCCCGATCGAGGGGGCGGACATGGTCTGTTCCTCGGCGGGGTCATGAGCCATGGACCCGGGCCTGTGATCTACCTCCAGGAGCCCCCGGTGCCCCGTCACTCCGAAACGACCCTCGCCGCGATCAAACAGGCGGTCGACATCGTCGCCCTGGTCGGCGAGTACCTGCCGCTGCACCGCAACGGGCTCAAGTTCAAGGCGCTCTGTCCGTTCCATGATGACCACAACCCGTCGCTCGAATTGAACCCCGATCGCCAGTCGTTCAAGTGCTGGAGCTGCGGGGCGGGCGGCGACATTTTTGATTTTGTGAAAGATTACGAACGCGTGGATTTCCCCGAGGCGTTGCGGATGTTGGCGGATCGGGCCGGCGTGGCGTTGGGCGAGCCCGACGCCCCCTCGGCCCCCGGCCTGTCCAAGGTCGAACTGCTGGCTGTGACAGCCTGGGCCGAGCAGGCGTTCGTCGAGGCGCTCGCCCAGTCGGCCGAGGCCCGGGGCTACCTCGAAGCCCGGGGGATCTTGGCCGACTCGACCTCCCGGTTTCGCCTCGGCCACGCCCCGGAGTCGCGCGACTGGCTGACGGCCAGGGCCCGGAAGGCCGGGATCTCGGCGGCGGCCCTGGAGAAGGTCGGGCTGATCGTCCGCTCGGAGAAGAACCCGGTCCCCCACGAGCGGTTCCGGGGACGCCTGATGTTCCCGATCCACGACCCTCGCGGCCGGACCCTGGGCTTCGGCGGGCGGATCTTGCCCTCGATCGAGCAAAAGAATGCCGAGGCGGGCCTGAAAGCCGCTAAATATCTCAACTCGCCCGAGACGCCTCTCTTCCAGAAACGCCGAATCCTCTATGGGGCCGACCTCGCGAGGTCGGCCGCCCGGTCGGATGGCCGGGTCGCCGTGGTCGAAGGATACACCGACGTGATCGCCGCGCATCAGGTGGGGCTCTCGAACGTGGTGGGGACCCTGGGCACCGCCCTGGGGGACGACCACGTCACGGCCCTCCGGCGTCTGGCCGACCGGGCGGTGCTCGGCTTCGACGGCGACGAGGCCGGCCAGAAGGCCGCCGACCGCTCGCTCGAATTGTTCCTGGGCCACGAGGTCGACGTCCGCGTGCTGGTCCTGCCCGAGGACCTCGACCCCTGCGACTTCCTCCTCAGGGAGGGTGCCGACGCCTTCCGGGCCCTGGTCGACCGGGCGGTCGACCCGCTGACCTTCGCGATCGGCCGGGCCGAGGCCCGGTTCGACTTCGGGTCGGCCGAGGGTTCGAGGCAGGCGGCCGAGTCGGTCCTGGCGGTCCTGGCCCGGGTCCCCGCCCGGTCCGGCGGCGGGCTCGACCTCAAGGTCGCCAAGGCGCTCGACATGCTGGCCCGCAAGCTCTCGGTGCCGGTCAACGACCTGAGGCGCCGGCTCGGCCAGCTCCGGAAGCCGAACCGGCCCGCCCCCAGGCCTGTCAATATCAACGCGGATGCGATCGAAGCGACGCCGTCGGCCCCGCCGGTCCGGCCGGCCGACCTCGACCCGATCGACCGCGAACTCGTCCAGATCGTCCTGAATGAGCCGAGCGTGGTCGGCCGGTTGATCACCCGGGTGATGGTCGCCTCGTTGAGCGACGCCCCGCTGCGTGCGATCCTCCAGGTCTGCTACGACCTTCACGGCGAGGGGTCCCTCCCGACGTTCGATCGGGTCACCTCGCGGCTCGATGACCCGGCCCTGCGGGCGCTCGCCGCCGGCCTCCTGCTGCCGATCGAGGCGGCGCCCCTGAACGAGATGGCCGAGCAGGCGCCGATCGAGGTCCGGCTGCTCGCCGTCCTCGCCCGCCACGACAGGCGAGAGCTCAAGGCTCGCCTGCGGGACCTCAAGGCCGCCATCGCCGAGACCGACCCCGTGTCCGACCCGGTCGGCCACCGGGCCCTGAACCTCGAATATTATCGATTACTCAACCAGCGGCCGGACACGAAGAAGTAACGCGTCCTGACCCGTCGTCGTGAGGGAGGTTTCCGCATGGATAAGATGGACGAGGGCCTCAAGACGCTCCTCGATCTGGGCAAACGCCGTGGGTTCTTGACCTTCGACCAGGTCAACGACTTCCTGCCCGACGAGGCGAGCAGCCCCGACAAGATCTCCGGCCTGCTGGAGTCGCTCGACGAGCTGGGCATCGAGCTGATCAACGAGGACGAGGCCGAGTCGCGCCTGGCCGCCTCCGGCGAGTCCGACGACGAGCCCGACGACCTCGTCGACGAGCCGATCGACGACGACGAGGACGGCGAGCTGACGCCCGAAGACCTCGACGAGATCTCCCGGCGGATCGACGACCCCGTGCGGATGTACCTGACGCAGATGGGCGAGATCCCCCTGCTCACCCGCGACCAGGAGATTGGCCTCGCCAAGAAGATCGAGATCACCCGCAAGCGGTTCCGCCGCAAGGTCCTGGAGTGCGACTACGCCCTCCGGCTGGTGGTCGACGTCCTCAAGAAGGTCAACGACGGCGAGCTGCCCTTCGACCGGACCGTCAAGGTCTCCGTCACCGAGAACCTGGAGAAGGACCAGATCCTCGGCCGGATGTCCCACAACCTGGCGACCCTGGCCCACCTGATGGACCTGAACGACCGCGACTTCCGGTCGTACGTCCGGGCCCGGGGCGACAAGCCCTCGCGGCGGAACCTCCGCCAGGCCCTCAAGGTCCGCCGCCACAAGGCGGTCACGCTGGTCGAGGAGCTGTCGATCCGGACCCAGAAGGTCCAGCCCCTGATGAAGCGGCTGGAGCAGGTCTCCGGCCGGATGCGCGAGCTGCTCGCCCAACTCGAAGACCACCGCTCCGGCCGGGGGGGCAAGGAAGACCGCTCCAACCTGGAGAAGGAGCTGAAGGACCTGATGGTCATGACCCTCGAGACGCCGGAATCGCTCCGGCGCCGCGTCGAGGCCATGAACAGCCGGTTCAAGGAGTACGAGCAGGCCAAGCGCGAACTCTCCGGCGGCAACCTCCGGCTGGTCGTCTCGATCGCCAAGAAGTACCGGAACCGCGGCCTCTCGTTCCTGGACCTGATCCAGGAGGGGAACACCGGCCTGATGCGGGCGGTCGACAAGTACGAATACCGCCGCGGCTACAAGTTCAGCACCTACGCGACCTGGTGGATCAGGCAGGCGATCACCCGGGCCATCGCCGACCAGGCCCGGACGATCCGCATCCCGGTCCACATGATCGAGACGATGTCCAAGCTCCGGAACGTCTCCAAGAAGCTCCTCCAGGAGAAGGGCCGCGAGCCGACCATCGAGGAGACGGCCAAGGCCGCCAACATCTCGATCGAGGAGACCCGCCGGGTCATGAAGATCAGCCGTCACCCGATCTCGCTCGACCGCCCGGTCGGCGAGTCGGAGGACAGCTACTTCGGCGACTTCATCGAGGACGAGGCCGCCGAGAGCCCGATCAACGCCGCGACCCAGGAGATGCTCAAGGAGAAGATCGACAGCGTCCTCAAGACGCTGACCTACCGCGAGCGCGAGATCATCAAGCTCCGCTACGGCCTCGGCGACGGGTACACCTATACCCTCGAAGAGGTCGGCCGGATCTTCAAGGTCACGCGAGAGCGGGTCCGGCAGATCGAGGCCAAGGCCGTCCGCAAGCTCCAGCATCCGGTCAGGAGCCGGCAGCTCGAAGGCTTCCTGGAGAGTACCGGCTGACCCGGCGACCACGACCGCCGGCCACCCCCCTCGGGTGGCCGGCGGTTTTTTTTCACCCCGGCCGGATTCGGCGCTGGGAAACCGCCAGCCCGTGTCTTAAGATCACACGTTCAATTCCCGACCGAGACGATCCCTTCGCATCGCGCCTGACACCTCTCCGGCGGCCGAAGGCCGGCCGCCCTCAGCCTCAAGGAGTTGGAACGCCATGCCGTCCTCGACCGCCTCCTCGCTCCGAGACCTCCACCAGCTCCACCAGCGGGCCAAGGCCCTGCGCGACCGGCTCAGCTCCGGACCCAAGACCCTGGCCGCGCGGAAGCTCGCGCTGGACGCCCGGCAGAAGGCTCTGGAGGACGCCCGCAAGGCCCTCCAGGACGAGAAGGTCGCGGTCAAGAAGCACGAGCACCACCTCCAGAGCCAGCAGGCCAAGTCCGACGACCTCCGCGGCAAGCTCAACGCCGTCAAGAAGAACGACGAGTACAAGGCGATCCAGAACCAGCTCGCCCTCGACAAGTCCCACATGGACAAGACCGAGGGGGAGATCCTGGAGGCGATGGAGAAGGTCGACGAGAAGACCAGGGCCGTCCACGAGGCCGAGGTCGAGGTCAAGAAGCTGACCGACGAGGTCGCCGCCCTCGCGAAGCAGATCGAGGAGCACGCCGAGGCCCAGAAGGCCCAGCTCGTCGAGTTGGAGAAGGCGATCGTCGAGGCCGAGAACGTCATCGACGAGGACGAGCGCGACCGCTACCGGAGGACCGTCAAGCAGCGAGGGGCCGACGCCCTCGCCTCGGTCGAGGGGAGCGCCTGCTCCGGCTGCTTCGTCACCGTCACCCCCCAGATGATGAACCACCTCATCAACGGCGACAAGCTCACTTTCTGCCTCGCCTGCGGCCGGATGCTCTACCTCGCCGAGGAGGACCATCCCAACACGCGACGGTCCTGATCGCCGATGGGCGATGGCGGACGGCCGATCCGCCTCGCCCATCGACCCTGGTCATCCCCCGGGCACCGCGACCGCCGCCGGAGCATGACCCATCGAATGGCCAGGATGGTCGGGCAGGTAGAAGAACGCCACGCCGAGGATGGCGTAGACCATCAGCAGCATCGCCCCTTCCAGCCAGTTCGACTCGCCGTCCTCGGCGACCATCCGCGCGACCAGCACGGCCAGGATCACGGCGACGACCTCCAGCGTTGAGAATAGCAGGTCCATCGGCTCGGACCGGAAGTAGCTGGCGAAGACCAGCACCGGCGCCACGAACAGCGCGACCTGCAACGCCGACCCCAGCGCGATCCCCACGGCCAGGTCCATCTGGTTCTTCAACGCCATGATGATCGCCGTCGAGTGCTCGGCCGCGTTCCCCACGATCGCCACCACGATCACGCCCATGAACACCGCGTTCAGGCCCAGCGACTCGCTCGTCTGCTCCACCGCGCCGACCAAAATCTCGCTCATCCAGGCCACGAAGACCGTCGCCACGACCAGGATGGTCGAGGCGTGCCGGAGCCCCCAGGTCGCCTCGGAGATCGCCGCCGCCACGTCCTCCTTCAGCCCGCTGACCAGCTCGCGGTGCGTCACCAGGCTGAAGATCAGGCTCAGCCCGTAGGTGAAGACCAGCAGGATGCAGACCGCGACGCTCAGCCGATAGATCGGAAG
>JAJYDH010000342.1 GCA_021777685.1 Planctomycetota bacterium
CGATCCTGCCGAAAGGGCCCATTCTAGCAAGATCGCGGACCCAATGCCGCCACAAAGAAGCCTCAACGGACTTGTGGGTAATGCTCAGCTCCCGGAGGGAGAGGGGAGGAAGAGCGGCCCTTGGGCCGGTCGCCCATGCAAGAAGAGGACGGGTATGAAATGTTAAAATGGGCCGATTTCGCGGGCCCGGTCAGGTCGTGCGGGTCGAGATCACCTTGACGAAAAGGCAATCCGGGTGTTAAGTTGAATATCTCCGATGGGCTTCTCATCGCACCTCTCGGCTCGACACCACCCCGCTCCTATCAAAATCCGTCGATATCGTTCGATTGGAGATCGGCCCGTGTCCATCCCTCCGTCTCGCCGCCTGTTCCTGTCGACCGCGATCGGCGTGCTGGGCTCGTCCTGGGCCGTGGCCCGGGGCCAGGACCCCAAGGGCGAGTTCCCCCCGCCCGAGCCGATCCCGACCGTCACCCTCGGGCCGACCCTCAAGACCCACCCGATCCGGCGGAATAATCAGGGGTTCATCAACGGGGCCAACGGCCAGGCCGTCTTCAACGAGCGGTGGATCGACGCCTCGGTCCTCCCGCGCGACAAGCAGGGGATCTGGGTCCTCGACTTCGCCTACAAGCCCCTGCGGATCGTCACGGTCGACATCGCCGGCAAGCGGCGCGACGTCCACTACCTGTACTACCAGGTCATCAACCGGACCGGCCAGCCCCGGATGTTCGTCCCCCAGTTCTCGCTCGTCACCGACACCGGCAAGCGGTATGAGGACTCGGTCCTCCCGCAGGCGGTCAAGGTGATCCAGAACCGCGAGGACCCGTCGATCCAGAACCTCTACGGCGCCGTGGACATCATGGGGATGATCCCGCCGAGCAACAAGCAGGGGGTCGAGGACGCCGTCTTCGGCGTCGCCGTCTGGGACGGGATCGACGCCAGGGCCGACAAGCTGACCATCTTCGTCAAGGGGCTCTCCGACGGCTACCGCGAGGACCCCTCGCCCGACGGCGGCAAGCCCGTTATCCGCTACAAGGCCCTCCAGATCGACTTCATCCGCCGGGGCGACCACTTCGGACAGCACGAGCGCGAGATCACCCTGGGCGAGCCGCCTTACGACTGGACCTATCGCTGAGCGGGGGTTGCGGGCGTCGGCAAGGGTCAACAAATCGGCCACCGGTTCTTGTAGGGTGGGTCGAGCCTCGGGCGAGCCCCACCACGGATTCGGATGGTGGGGCTCGCCCGAGGCTCGACCCAACCTACATTTTCAGGGTCCGAAGACATCTTCAGATCCCCGCGTACCCCGCCGGGTCTTCCAGGCCGAGCTTCTCGAAGGCGGCCAGGCGGAGGGTGCAGGAGTCGCACCGGCCGCAGGCGAGCCCCTCGGGGCTCGGGTCGTAGCAACTGTGGGTCAGGCTGTAGTCGACGCCCAGCTCGTGCCCCCGGCGGATGATCTGCTCCTTCGTCAAGGTCAAGAGCGGGGCGTGGATCTTGAACCGCCCCGCGCCCTCGACGCCGGCTTTCGTCGCCAGGTTGGCCAGCGTCTCGAAGGCTTGCAGGTACTCGGGCCGGCAGTCGGGATAGCCCGAGTAGTCCAGGCAGTTGACGCCGACGAAGATGTCGAACGCGCCCAGCGCCTCGGCCCAGGCCAGGGCGAGCGAGAGCAGCACGGTGTTCCTCGCCGGGACGTAAGTCGCGGGGATGCCGTGCGCCATGTCGCCGACCTGCCGGTCCTTGGGGACCTCGCCGTCGCCGACCAGGGCGCTGCCGCCGAAGGCCCGGAGGTCAACCTCCAGCTCCAGGTGGCGGGCGACCTTCATCGAGTCCCCCACCGCCCGCGCGCAGTCGCGCTCGACGGTGTGCCGCTGGCCGTAGAGGACCGTCAGGGCATACGCATCGAAACCCGCCGCGATCGCCTCCGCCAGCGCCGTGGCCGAGTCGAGCCCGCCGCTGAGCAGGACCACGGCCCTGGGTCTCGATCCGGGTTGATCGGTCATGTCGTCACCTTCGGGGTCGAGGCGGGCGCCCGTGTCGTGTCGTCAACTTGTGTCGTCGCGGAATTCAGACCGAACGCCCCATCATCCGATTGTCGGGCCCCCGGCCCGGTCGGGACAAGGGGCGGGCGGCGTGATCTTCCTTCGTCCATATTATCGCCCCGGGAGGGCGGTCTTATCACACTTCCCGGCGGGTCGACCATCGATGGTCGCTCGGCCCTTGACATCAGCACGTCGGGTCGGCTCTAATCGCGTCCCTCGACAGGTGCCGCCGGTCCCGGATATCGGGGCCGGGGGATAATAGGGAAGACGGTGCGAATCCGTCGCGGGGCCGCCGCTGTAATCGGCCAGGCCCCCGGACCCAATGCCACTGCCATCGAAGGCGGGAAGGCCGTCCGGGGGCCGTCAAGAGCCGTAAGCCAGAAGACCTGCCCGTCGAGCTTCTGTTCCGATGCTTCGGCCACGAGCATCCGGGCGGGCACGATCGCAGACCAGACATCTGCAAACGGGCCAGGCGCCGGAGGGTCGAAGCGTTACCCTCTCGCCCGGCCCGGCGGAAAGGTCTGCGCTGATGTCGACGCCCCGTCTCCAGGATCAAGCCGCCCGCGCCCCCGCCTTCTGCCTCCCTCTCCCTCTGGGAGAGGGTTGGGGTGAGGGTCGTCGCCGGTCGAGCGGCCCGCATCGAAGCCCGTCTCCCGACCGATCACCGATGCGATGCCCCTCACCCCCGGCCCCTCTCCCGGGGGGAGAGGGGAGGAAGAGCGGCCGGCGGGCCCTCCGGCGCCGCCCGGCCTTCACGCTGATCGAGCTGCTGGTCGTCATCGCGATCATCGCGGTGCTGATCGCCCTCCTGCTGCCGGCCGTGCAGGCGGCGCGAGAGGCGGCTCGGCGGTCGCAGTGCACGAGCAACCTCAAGCAGCTCGGGATCGCCCTGCACAACTACCATTCGACCTTCGACACGTTCCCGGCCGGGGGCTGGATCGCCGCCGGGACGCTCAACCCGAACATGAACATGGGCTGGTCGGCCGCCATCCTCCCCTGGGCCGAGCAGGCCCCGCTCTACGCCGGCCTGAACGTCAACCTGCCGTACACCGCCCTCTCGAACTCGACGGCGGATCATACCGTCCTGAACGTCTACCTCTGCCCGTCGGAGCCGAGGAAGACGCTCTGGAACACCGCCCCGGGGGATCTCTTTCCCTCGGCCGACGCCGACTACGGCGGGATGTACGGCCCCCGAGGGCTGGCCTTCCCGACCCAGACCAACAGCCCTCCTAACGGCCCGATGATCTTCAACCAGAACGTCTCGCTGGCCCAGATCCGCGACGGCGCCTCGCTGACGATCCTCGTCGGCGAGGCGCCCGAGGCGATCAACGCCATGTGGGTCAGCGGCCACAACATCTTCGACCAGTCGGCCCCGATCAACGCCCGGCCCCCCACCGAGTACGGCGAGGAGCTGACCAGCCAGCACCCCGGCGGGGTCAACGTCCTGCTCGCCGACGGCTCGGTCCGGTTCCTCAAGAACAGCACCAACGTCGCGACCCTCGCCGCCCTCTGCACCCGCAAGGGCGGCGAGATCGTCGACGCGGCCTCGTATTGATCGAGATCCACCCCCGGGACCAGGTCCCCTTCTCCCGTCCGGAGTTGCTATTCGATGATGCGCCTCGAGTTTTCGAAGGTCTCGATCTCCCTGGCCCTGGCCCTGGCCCTCCCCTCGCTCGCCGGGGCCGGCATGTACGATCCCGCCGCCGGCCAGCCCGGCAGCCTGGCCATCAGCGACCATGACCCCCGGTTCGTCGAGTGGGCCTCGGGCTACCTGAATTACATCAAGGGGAGCCCGATCAACAACAGCTTCACCGACCCCACGCAGACCCTCGGCCCGGCCAGGGGGACGACGACCAACGTCACCGAGCTGGGCGACGGCGGCCAGATCACCCTGACCTTCGCCAACCCGATCGTCTCGAGCGGGACGGGGCCGGACTTCGTCGTCTTCGGCAACGCCTTCAGCAGCACGTATCTGAAGCTGGCCTACGTGGACGTCTCGCAGGACGACGTTACGTGGTATCGGATGCCGGACTACTCGGAGACTCCCGGGCCGGTGGGCACCTACGGGGCGTCGGACCCGACCAACATCTTCGGCCTGGCCGGGAAATACCAGGTCGGCTACGGTGTCGGCTTCAGCCTGAGCGAGGTCGGCCTGGCCTCGGCGAGCTACGTCCGGCTGGTCGACGTCGTCGGCGACGGCTCGGACAAGGATTCCGCCGGGAACCCGATCTACGACCCCACCCCGAACAGCAACGGCTTCAACGCGGCCGGCGTCGGCGTCTTCTCCGAGGCCGTCCCCGAGCCCGCCTCGGTCGTCCTGGTCCTGATCGCCGGCGCCTCGATCGCGGCCGGTCGGGCCTGGCGGCGCCGCCGGCTCGCCGGCATCTGAAATCCCCGACCCGAGGCGAGGCCGGGTCGCCCGGCCTCGCCGCATCCCATCCCGAACCTTCAAGGAGACCCGATCGATGAAACGATGGATGACCCTGGCCCTGATCCTGCTTGCCGGCCCCTCGGCCGACGCCGGCCTGACCACCGCGACGTTCGAGGACACCGCGGCGGCGGTGGGGCTGGCGGCCAACTCGGCCGACAACAACGCGGGCGGCGGCCTGAACGGCTCCTTCACCAGCGGCGGCAACACCTTCAACAACAGCTACGACCCGTCCTACGGCGGCACCGCCTACGGCTGGGCGATCTCCAACCAGACCAACACGACCGACCCCTCGTACACCAACCAGTATAGCGCGATCACCGGCGTCGGCGCGGGGGGATCGTCGACCTATGGCGTGGCGTTCACCTACGGGACCCCGGCCTACAACAACGCCTCACCGACCGACAACCGGTTCGACCCGTCCGACGCCTCGATCACCCTGGCGGCGGGCACGGTCCCGGTGTCGATCGACATCACCAACACGGCCTACACCTACTATTCGCTCCTCGACGGCTCCTACGGGATCAGCACCGCGTTCGGGCCGGGAGACTTTCAGACCCTGGACATCCGCGGCTACGACGCCTCCGGCGCCCTGACCGGCGACGTCTCGGTCTCCCTGGGCGGTTACGCGAACGGGAAGGCGGTCATCCTGAACACCTGGGAGACGGTGAGCCTGACCTCGCTGGGCGACGCGACCACCCTCCAATTCGGGATCACGTCCTCCCAGAATGACCCGACCTACGGGATCAACACCCCGGCCTATTTCGCCGCGGACAACTTCGTCACGAGCACCGTCGCGACGGTCCCCGAGCCCGCCAGCCTGGTCCTGTCGGCGATCGGACTGGTCGGTGTGGTCGGATTCGGCCGGCTTCGCCGACGGGCGGCCGGCGCGCCGGCACGCTGACAATCGCCCTGGCATCGGCCTGGCGCGGTCTCGCCTGGCGGGGGCGGTTCGATTACACTTGTGGGCAACCTGGCAGGCAGGCCGTTCGATGAAGGGGAAAGATCCGATGAATTCTCCGCGTCTCTGGTTCCTCTCGGCCCTGGCGGTCGTCGCGGCGGCGAGCCGGATCGTGCCGCACCCGCTGAATTTCTCGCCGATGGCGGCCGTCGCCCTGTTCGGCGCCGCGACCTTTCCCAGGCGGTGGATAGGGGTCGCCGTGGCCTTCGGATCGCTCTTGCTGAGCGACCTGCTCCTGGAGCTGACCTACCGGGCGGGCTGGCAGCCCTACTGGGGCTTCCACCAGGATCAGTGGGCGGTCTACGCCTGCCTGGTGCCGACGATCCTGCTCGGCTTCGCGCTCCGAGGCCGGCGGAACGTCGGGACGGTGGCGGCGGCCATGCTGGCCAGCTCGGTCGTCTTCTTCGCCGTGACCAACTTCGCCTTCTGGGCCAGCCCGGCCGGGGCGGCCTACTACCCGAAGACCGCCCAGGGGCTGATCCTCTGCTACGAGGCGGCCATCCCGTTCTTCAGGAACAGCCTGGCCGGCGACGCCCTCTACGCGACCCTCCTCTTCGGCGGGCTCGCGCTGGCCGAGGCCCGGTTCCCCGGGCTCCGGAGGTCGGAGGCGAAGCCGGAACTCGCGACCCAGGCGGCGGCCTGACGACCATCAGCCCCTCGGCCCGGCGTCCTTCTTCCTGATCGGCAGGACGACCGGGTCGGGCAGGGGCTTTTTGGCCCTGGCGGCCCGCGCCTTCGCGGCCTTGACGGAGGCTTTGGTCGGGGTGCTCTTGACGGCATGATCGTCGGGAGACCAGATCCCCAGGTCGAGAGGGTTGATCGGCCCGCCCGCCATCACGCTCCGGAACCCGCCCCCGCCGACGGCGGCCGGGACCGGGAAGTTCTGGAAGCCGTTGACCGTCTGGAACCCCGGGGCGACCCCAAGCCGGACATATCGGCGGTCGGCCGAGACGGACGGCGTGACGCCCAGCGAGACCCCGTCGGGCACCGACCCGACCCCCGGCGCGAATCCGACCGCCTGGGCCTTCGCCCGGCCCGGGGTCATCAGCACGGCCATCAACGCGAACGCCGCCAGTCCCGTCCCGGCGAATCGCATGGCAAGACCTCCCCTTTGGCTCGATGTTCTCACGAAGGGCCGTGCCGCGTCCAGCGTCAAATCGGCTCGGGGACGGGCAGGGGGGGCATCTCGGCCCGGAGGTCGTCGAGGGTCACTTCCTCCTTGGGGACGAAGTGGCGGGCGGCGAGCCGGGCCGAGCCGAGGCTGCACTCCTTCTCCAGGAGATAATAGCGGTTGTAGTCGGCGACCTGGCGGTTGATCGGGCCGAGGTCGAGGCCCTCCAGGTAATCGGCCCAGCGGCGGTTGAACCGCTCGACGCTGGCGGCCAGGTCGCGGGCGATCGCGCGGAGCCTCCAGGACGAGGCCCATCGGTCGCCCCGCCGAGGGGGAGGCTCGGCGCCGACGAGGGCCCAGAGCGGGGCGATCGGGGCCCGGAAGTGCCGCGCCTCGGCCTCGGGGCCCGGCGAGGCGGCGGCCCACTGGCGGAGCCGGAGCTGGACCATCTCCAGGAGGGTCGCCCGCTGGCGGAGGCAGCGGGTCCGGAGCCGGACGAGCGAGTATTCCAGCTCCTGCCCCCGTCGGGCGAAGGCGGGGACGTCGAAGAGGCCGAGCAGCTCCCTGATCTCGGCGTCGATGCCCCCCAGCGGCGACTCGTCCCGGTCCGGCTAGATCGGA
>JAJYDH010000343.1 GCA_021777685.1 Planctomycetota bacterium
AATACTACCGGATGTGCCGCGAGCACTTGAAACCCGGCGGGATCGTCAGCCTCTGGATGCCGATCACCGAGAGCGACATGGAGACGACGCGGAGCCTGATCGCCACCTTCTTCCAGGTCTTCCCCGACGGCATTCTCTGGACCAACGATCGCGATCGTTACGGATACGACGCCATCCTCTATGGCCAGGCCGAGCCGACAGTGATCGACGTCGACGCCCTCCGGCGCCGGCTCATCCGACCCGACCACAAGCGGGTGAAACAGTCGCTCCTCGACGTCGGCTTGTGGGAACTCAAGGGCTTCGAAGGCGAGGAAGTGCCCGACGAGGGGATCGACCTGCTGGCCACCTACGCCGGCCAGGCACCCTTGATGAAGGAGTGGACGAAGGGGGCGCAGATCAACACCGACCGTAACCTCCGCCTCCAGTTCCTCGCCGGAATGTCGCTGAATTCCTACCGGGGGGACGAGATCCTCGCGAGCATCCTCGCCTATTACCGCTTCCCCAAGGAGACGTTCGTCGGCTCGCCGGATATGCTCCGGCTCCTGAAGGAGGCGCAGGAGCGCAAAGGCCGTCCGATGCGCGAGTGATGTTGGATCGTCCTCGGCGCTCAGAGCTTCGGGGCGGGGACCTCCACCTTGGACGACCCCGGGCCGTCGAGGGCCCGCGACTTGACGGTCATCCGGCCCTTGGCCCGGGCGACCGTCTGGCCGGCCTGGTTGGCCAGCTCGTTGTCGATGGCGACCGACCAGCGGGACGAGGTCCATTCGTTGGTGTGCGGGTCGTAAGTCTGCTCGCCCGAGACGGTGTAGGTGCCATCCTTGATGAACCGCCCGGCGATGGCCCCCTCGGCCTTGAGGACGCCCGAGACCTTCACCTTGATCGGGCCGCCCGGCTTGACGTCGCTCGCCTTGACCTTCTCCTTCTCGAACGTGAGCTTCCCCTTGGCGGTCTGGCCGTGGCCCATCGCGAGCTGGGTCGGGGCCTGCCAGGTGTCGACCCCCTTGGGGATCGGCGCGTGGATCGACAGGATCGTCTCGGTGACGGCCCTCTGCGGCCCCTCGAACCGATACTTCCGGCCGATCACCTGGTGGTTGTCGTCGATCGCCATCGTGGCCGCGATGACGTCGAACCTCTTGAGGATGTCCTGCAACATCGGCGGGGCGTCGTTGGCGGTCACGCTCAGGATCGGCGAGTCGGGCTGGAGCCGGCCCTGGAACCGGGACCGGCTGACCTTCGTCTCCAGGATCGGCCGGCCGCCCTGCCGGAAGGAGATCTCCGAGGAATGCAGCGAGAGGTCGACGGCCCCGTTCGCCTTCGGGGCCGGGGCCTCGGCCTTCCTGGCCTGGCTCCGATTGGAGGCGGCCTTGGGCCTGGCCGGGGGCTTCTCGGCCGGCGGCCCGTCGGCCGACGGCTTCGTCTTCTCGGTCGCGGCCCTGGAATCCTTGCCGAATCGCGTGTCGATGATGTACTCGACCCTGGCCTGGTACTCGATCTGGAACGGCGGGAGCCCCGCCTGGGGGACGAACGTGACGGTGTTCTCCCCCTCGATCGTCAGCAGATGCTGCCGACCCGGCGGGATCGGGGCAGCTCCCCACGCGACCCCGGCCGGGCTGAGGACCGTCACGAGGGCGAACAACCCCGACGCGGTGATTCGCTGTCGCATCGACCATCTCCCCTCGAAAATCCGACCCACCCTCGGGATGTCGCGCCCGGATGTCCCAGGAACGAGGCAGGCGTCAACAGGCGATCTGGCCGGCATCGGCAGAATCGCCGGATCGGGGAGATTCCGGTGGCGAGCGGGGCAGCCACCGATGCATGGACTCTTTTTAAACTAACGCGACCGACGGGGGGCTAGTCGCTTCTCGGGCCGGAATCGAGGGCTTGCGGAGAAGCACGAAATCGGACGAGGAGAATCAAGGCCGAGTGTCGGTCGATTCAGGTGTCGGAGGCGTTGAAACAGCTCCAGGACCAGACGACCTGGCCCAGGACCGGGGTCGGGGCCGACTCGTCGTACTCCATCGGGATGAGCGGATGCTCCCTGCTGGGGACGTTGGGCCGGAAGATCAGGTGGCGGCCGGTGAGTTCGAGCCATCGGATCATCGGGACGCCGTCGGGGCTGGCCGCGACCATCTTACCCTGGAGGCGATGGACGTCGACGATCGACCGGTCGACCGCCACGACCGAGCCGGCGGGTAGGATGGGAAACATCGCGTCGTCGTCGAGCCGCACGGCGACGGTCTCTTTCGGGTGGGGGAGCCAACCCCGATAGGCGAGGATATGGCCGTGGTCATGGCCGGTGGCCCTCGTTTGGTTGTTCAGATCGGCCAGAGAGACCAGCGAGACCGCGACAAAATCCGAGGACGGATCGGCCGAAAGTTGCTCGGGATTGACGACCGTAGCCTCGCCGGGCTGCTGCTCCAGCTTCTCCAGCCCCCGGCGGATTAACTGAATCGGGCTCAGATCGGTGAGCGACGAGGCTTCGACCTCGCGCCGATAACGATTTCCCTCTCCGGAGAGCAACCAGACCGGGTTCGCTCCCGTCTGGTCGATGAAGGAGAGCAGGACCTCGGCCGGGACGGTCACGCCCGTTTCGTAGTTATACCAGGTGCGTGCCGGTAGGTTGAGCCGCCGGGCCAGTTCCGGGCCGCCGTGCTCGCCGAACAGCTCCTGGCGGACGTCGCGGAGCCGTCGGGAGATCGACGCCTTGACGTTCACGCGGACTTTCGAAGTCTTTTTTCGGGCCACGGCAATCCATCCCGCGAACGGGAGTCCCCACGGGTCCGTCGGATCGAACAGGAAAACCCTCGAACACGGGATGCTCGGATAGTCGCCGGGTCTCCGGCTCCGCCGCGAGATCGGGCGAGGGCCGGGCCCGGCCCGCTGTGATGTTCCTGGCGAAGTTCAATTATGCATGATCTATCCGCTAGACAATAGAGTTGTTTAAGAAACGCCATCCATGTGGTCGCCACACAACGGGCTCGCCTCATGAATCCTCGTCGAGAGATCAAAGGCGGAGGTCGGGCCGATCGGCGGGGGAGGCCGGCAATCCTCGCCCTTGGCGGGCGATCCGGCGGCCGGGGAGATCGAGGGGCCGCCCCGATCGACCGCCGACGGTTCGAGGGCCGTGAGGGGGGGCACGCGCCGGCAAGGGCGGGCCTATTCTGGTCGGGTCTCTCTCAGAAGATCCCCAGCTCGTCCCGCGCCTCGTCGCTCATCCGGTCGGGTGACCAGGGGGGGGTCATGACCAGCTTGACGTTCGCCTTGGAGATCCCCTCCAGCTTCTCCAGGGCCGAGACGGCGTTGCGGAGGATCTCGGGGCCGGCGGGGCAGGCGGGGGTCGTGAGCGTCATCTCGACGTCCACCTCGTCCTCGCGCGACTGGACCGAGTAGACGAGCCCCAGGTCGACGATGTTGACGTTCAACTCCGGGTCGAGCACGGTACGCAGGGCGTCGACGATCGCGTCTTGTTCGGGCATCGGAAGGTCCTCGGCGGTGCCATTCATCCAGTCGAGCAGGGCCGGGCGATGGCCCCGCGGTCAGTCGTCGATCGAGACGAAGATCGCATCGCCCCGCACCTCGACGGCGTGGGTCGCGACCGGCTCGACGGCGGGCAGGCATAGCGCCCGTCCGGTCCTGACGTCGAACCTCGCTCCGTGCCTGGGGCAGCGGATCTCCGAGCCCTGCAAAGCTCCCTCGGCGAGCGGGCCCCCGTCGTGGGTGCAGACGTCGTCGATGGCGAAGTATTCGCCGTCGACGTTGAAGACGGCGATCGCCCGGCCGTCGAGGTCGATCAGCTTCTTGGCCCCGACCGGCAACTCGTGGCGGTCGGCCACCTTGAAAAATTCGGACATCTTTGGTCGATCCGACGGGAGTGTTGGGGAGGCGGGCCGGACCGACCCCGGCCGGCTGGCCGAGGGACAGCAGTTCTCAGGGAACATCGGAATCCCCGGAGCGTTCCGAGATCCGATCGATCGAGACCCTCGTGACTTCTTTCTTGAGCCGGCCCAGGATGCCGCTCAGGCCCCGGACCCGGAGCATGCCCAAGATCTCGGGCAGGCCGATCCGCTCGATCAGGTCGTTGCCGACGGCGAGCACCTCCTCGGCGGTGGCCCCGTTGAGGCCCTCGACCAGGATCGCAACGAATCCGCGGACCGTCGGGGCCTCGATCGGGGCGTCGGCGTGGATCGCCAGGCGGTCTCCATCCTCCTCGACGAAGAGGAAGACCGGCGATTGGCACTCCTCGACGCGGTGATCGGCGTCCTTCAGCCTCTCCAGCCTCTCCGGGAGCGGGGGCAGGTTCTTGGCGAAGTCGATCAAAAGCTCGATCCGTTCCTGGCGGTCCGCGTCGTGGAGTTCGGAGACGATGGCATCGAGTGCGGCGGCCACGATCGTATTCCCCGAGTTGGCGATTGGCCGTCGGTTGGCGGGCCGCGATAACATGCAACGGGGCAGGCATCGCTGCCTGCCCCGATCCAGGTTTTCTAGCTTATCGACTCGGCCACGCCGAGTCGACGGCCCACCGCCGTCATTTCCAAAAAACCGAGGAGCCTGCCGGCGGCGTCACTCAGGCGCCCTTGGCGATCGGCACGCGGACGAGGTTGCCCCACTCGCACCACGAGCCGTCGTAATTGCGGACCTTGGGATAGCCGAGCAAGTACGTCAGGACGAACCAGGTCAGGCTCGATCGCTCGCCGATCCGGCAGTAGGCGACGATGTCGTCCTCGGGCTTGAGGCCGACCTCGTCCCGATAGATCGACTTCAGCTCGTCGGCCGACTTGAACGTCCCGTCGTCGTTGACCGCGCGGGCCCAGGGGACGCTGACCGCGCCCGGGATGTGGCCGCCCCGGAGCGAGCCCTCGTTCGGGTAGTCTTCCATGTGGGTCCGCTCGCCGGTGAACTCCTTGGGGCTCCGGACGTCCAGCAGCGGCTTGCCCGACTTCGAGTGCGCCAGGACCTCGTCGCGGAAGGCGCGGATGGACGCCTCGTCGCGCGGGCCGACCTTGTAATCGGTCGGGGCATAGCTCGGCACGTCCGTCGTGGTCGGTCGCTTCTGGTCGAACCAGAGCTTTCGGCCGCCGTTGAGGACCCGGCAGTCGGCGTGGCCGAAGAGCTTGAACGCCCAGAAGGCGTAGCAGGCCCACCAGTTCGACTTGTCGCCGTAGAAGACGACGGTCGTGTCGTTGGCGATCCCGGCCCGCGAGCAGATCGAGGCGAACTTGTCGGCGTCGATGTAGTCGCGGATCAGCTGGTCCTGGAGGTCCCCCTGCCAGTCGATCTTGACCGAGCCCGGGATGTGGCCCATGTCGTAGAGGAGGACGTCCTCGTCGCTCTCGACGACCCGGACCTTCGGGTCGTCGAGGTGCTGTTCGACCCAGTCGGCCGAGACGAGGACTTCGGGATGGACGTACGCTTCAGCCATCGGTCGGGCTCCGGTTGCTTTCGATGTTTGAGGAGAGAGATCGATCGGCGGCCGTTCAAAGTTCCAGCTTCGAGGCCACGGCCTGGCGGAGGGTCTCTCGGACCGGCTCCAGGGTGATCCGATCGTAGACGTTGGCGAAGAACCCCTCGACGATCAGCCGGACGGCGGTATCGCGGCGGACGCCCCGGGCCTGGGCGTAGAAGATCATCTCCTCGTCGACCCGCCCGGCGGTCGCGCCGTGCGTACAGCGGACGTCGTTGGCCTCGATCTCCAGGCCGGGGATCGAGTCGGCCCGGGCGTGGTCGGAGAGGATGAGGTTGTCGTCCTTCTGGTAGGCGTCGGTCCGCTGGGCGTCCTTCTCGACGCGGATCATGCCCTTCCAGACGACCCGCGAGCGATCTTTCAGGCCGGCCTTGTAGAGGAGATCGCTCCGAGTATGCGGCGCGGCGTGATCCTGGCGGGTGAAATAGGCGAGATGCTGCTTGCCGGTGGTGAACATCACGCCGTTGACCTGGGCGTTGGAGCCCTGTCCCGTCAGGGCGACTTCCTGATTCACCTTGGAGAGCCGCGAGCCCAGGCCGCCCACGGTCCACTGGATCGAGGCGTCGGCGTCGACCAGGGCACGCTCGCGGCTGAAATGCCAGGTGGCGTCGTCCCAGTTCTGGAGGTTGACGAATTGCAGGTTCGCCCCCTTGCCGACGAAGATCTCGACGGCGCCGGCGTGGAGGGCCTGATCGTCGCCCCTGGCGCGGCTTGCGGTCTCGCGGACGAGCGTCGCCTCGGCCCCCTCTTCGAGGACGACCAGCGTGTGGTCGAGGTCGACCCGCCCCCGGTTGGCCAGGCCGACCAGGCTGAACAGCGGGGCCTCGACCTTAACCCCCTTCGGGACGTAAAGCAGGGTCCCGCCGGTCCAGAACGCCGCATGGAGCGCCGAGAAGGCGTCGGCGGTCGGCGAGACGGCGTCGGTCAGGAAGTAGCGTTCGAGGATCTCGGGATGTTGCTTCGCCGCGGTCGCCAGGTCGACGAGGATGGCCCCGCCGAGTTTCGCGGGGTCGGCCGACCGCGTCGGGGACGAGTTGACGTGCTCCAGCCCGGTTGCGTAGTGGCCGCTGAGGGTCTCCCAGGCGGGGGCCAGGGCCGCGCGGTCCTCGGCGGACGGGGCGCCCGGGGCCGGGGGGGCGAAGCTGCCGAGCTTGAGCCCCCGGATGTCGGTCCGCCGCCACTCCTCGTCCCGGGAGGAGGGCAGGGCCATGCCCGAGAACGCCTCGAAAGCGGCCCGTCGACGGTCGAGCAGCCAGCCCGGCTCGTCGCGGCCCCTGAGGAACGCCTCGAAACTCGCCTCGGAGAACCCGCCGGTCGCGGGGGTCGTTGTGGTCGCGGATGCGCTGCTCATTGCGGATTCGATCTCACGTATTGCCCGAGTTGAAGACGGACCTCATCGAAGCATCGGTGTGCGAAGGCCGGATCACGTCAGCGTCTCTCTCGGCTCGTCTCGACTTGAAGTCTTCTCTCGACCATTTTTGCCGCTATTCCAACGCCGCCGCTCAGGACGGCCCCGACAAGGGCCGCGATGAGAAGCTTCTAGATCTCCCATCGTCGAGAATGAAATTCGTCGAGCCTTTTCTCGAGCCGTTCAACATCCTTCAATGCGACTGCAACCTGCGTCGAGGTTTCCTGGTGAAACCTCCGCGACTCGACCAATGTCGTCTCTAATCG